>JAGCFG010000120.1 GCA_017650255.1 Alphaproteobacteria bacterium
GTTTTATTGTTGTTGTAATAATATGTACAAACTTCTGTTGTAACAGTAAATCCCGGAGGAACCGGCAAACCGACCTTGTTCATTTCTGCAAGGTTAGCACCTTTTCCGCCAAGGAGATTACGCATAGAGGCATCGCCTTCAGCTTTGCCATTTCCAAATGTATATACCCATTTACTCATGGTCTATCTTGCTCCTGTTAGCATAAGGTTAAAAACAAAAACCACCGTCATAGCGGTTTTCAAAAACTAAATTCGCGCACAATTTACAACACTTGTAATGATTCTTCAAGCGAAAAAAAATAAAAGTTCTTTTTATACCAGATTTATTTCAACTTTCTTGTCAAAAAATTGAGCAATAGCAAAAATTGTGCCGATATGCTCAATTTCTCCAAGCTCCTGTTTTTGTAAAAATGTTTCAGAAATAAATATTTGTTGTGCCATTTCTTTTATTGACAGTCCGGCACCCTCGCGCAAAAGTCGAATTTGCCGTGCAAAATTATATCTGGTTTCTACTTGATTTTTTTTGATTTGCTTTCTTGTCTTCATTTTTTCACTCCTAAAATTTTGTTAAAACAAAACCGCCTTTTGAAAACAAAGGCGGAGGAGCTGAAAAACTGACATCGTTCAGTCGCTCTTATTCAATATATTCGAGCGCTCCTCCAAAGTGGAGGATTTTTTACTATGTTGATGTTTTTCAGACACCACAGCCGATTTCTCGACCGCATTTACAAAATATGATATCTACAAAAAAATGGCAAGCAAAATTTTACTTGCCATTTTTATATTGTTTTAGAAAAACACAAATTCTAAAGCGCTTCTATCGCTGCAATCGCATCATCAATCATTTTCGATTGATCTTTTTCACTCAAATTATTCTTAATCGTCTTTTGCAACGCATTTACCATACAATCTGCTACCAAAGCCGACGATTCGGAAGCAATTTTTTCTCTACTTGCCTCCATACTGATCTTGGCATTCTTCTCTTGCACTGCCAAATCATTATCCAAAATCTTTCTCTGACTGGCGCAAAAAGCTTCTATATCATTTTTTGTTTTCTCCGCCATAGAAGAAGAAATCTCATCAATATTTTCCAGTTTCTGCTCATAGCCGGCCAAAAGTTCCCTTGCTTCATCGCGCAACTTCGCCGCACCTTCAATCTTGTCAACAACGCCATCGATTCGTTTTTGCAACAACCCTAAAAGCACTTTTTTTATCGGAACAAAAAGAGCAATTACAACAACACAAAATGCCACACCGACCCAAAATTCAGCAGTTTGGTAAAAAATCTCATGATGAGAACCCGCAATCTCTTCCGTTGTGGTCTTTATAATATTTTCAACATCTTCAACAGCACCAAGAACTGCTTCTTGCGTCGCATCAATAAGTTCTTTTCCTGCCCCATTAGTCACAGTTTCCGGCATCTCTGCTCTCCTCTTGCATAGCACTGACAACTTGCTCTTTAGAAATTGTCGCAATATTCATTTTTTGCAAAACTTGCATAGCCAAATCAACCGCCAAAGAATTAACTTTGCTGTTTATCTCAGTTTTAATCTGGCTCAATTCTTTTTCGTTCTTATCAATACTTGCCTGCAGACGCTCAGTCATATCTGCACGCATTTTCTTAGATTGCTCTTCCAGTTGGTCTTTTGCCTCAGCCCAGGCCAATGCCGATGCCTGTTCAGCCTTTTTCATGGCATTGTCATAACGCGACACCAAATCCTCAGCCGTCTGCCTGAATTTATCGGCCGACAACAGATAATCATCAATTTTTCTCTGACGCTGTTGAATTATATCAGCAATCTTCGGAGCAATCACATTTGCAACCAAAAACCACATAATCAAAAAACTGACAACTAGCCAAAATATTTGAGAAACAAAAGTAGCGCTGTTTAACTGAGGCATAACCAACTTGTCCTTTTACATAATGAACATCAATATAGCAATAACCAAAGCATAAAGAGCAATAGCTTCAACAGTAGCAAAACCAATCAAAGCATATGTATTAACATCTTTCTTAACTTGCGGATTGCGGCCTACAGTTGTAATAATTGTAGTCCAAATTTTTGTAACACCCCAAGCAGCAACAGTCATTGACAAAGCACAAATTGCTGCACTGATATAAACCATAGGTTCCATTTTAATATCCTTTCAAAAAAATTAATTAGTGACTGTGTATTGCATCACCCAAATATATACAACTCAATATTGTATAAATAAAAGCTTGCAATAACGCAATAAACAATTCAAAAACAATAATACAGGCATCAAACAGCAAGGGTACAATTCCCAAAGCTCCAAGCGCCACAATAAATCCCGCCATTACCTTGAGCATAATATGCCCTACCGTCATATTTGCAACCAAACGAACAGTCAAACTAAACGGTTTTGATAACAGCGATATTGTTTCAATGGGCATAACCAGCGGGGCTAAAACCCAAGGAATCCCTTCCGGCATAATAGTTCTGATATATCCCCACTTTTTCTTTTTTATACCCACAACCATATTAAACAGCAAACCCATAAGCGAAAGAGCCCCAACTGTCGCTACATGCGAGGTAAAAGTAAAGGCATATGGGAACAAACCCAAAACATTACCAAATGCCACAAACAAAAAGAGCGAAAAAATAAAACTAAAATATTTCAAACCATCCGGGCCGATATTTTCTTTTACCAAAGAATGTACAAAATCATATACCAACTCGGCAAACGCCTGAGCCTTTCCAGGAACAATCGTCCTTTTGCGCAAGCACAAAAAAAACAGCACAAAACAAGCAACAATTGCCAATGTCATAAACATTGAAGCATTCGTATAAGATATGTCATAGCCTGCTACCTTTATCGGCACAATCGGTTTGACTTCAAATTGTTCCATCGGGTTTGACACTTAAAAACACTCCTTACTTTTCAATATTCTTCACAATTCTATACACATTCAAAAATCCGGCAGCTCCGCCCAAAAGCAAAAAAATCACCAACATTATGGGTTTTGTACCCCACATATTGTCAAAAACATACCCAATCGCTCCGCCGACAACAACTGCAGCCAACAAATCGGTAGCAATCCTAAAACCAAGGCCCGAAGCAGACACAAACTTAGGACTGTGCGTTTTTTTTGTTTTTCTTTCCTTTGCTTGATCTATCTTGCTCTTCAGCAGACTTAAATCTTCCGGAATATTTTTATTCTCCAATGGGTATACTCCACAAAAGTTACTTAGTTGTTAATCTGCCAGCCTTTTATTCAATTTTTTTACGAGTTCATCATAGTTTGGAACCCCCATAATCATCTCATCACCGCTTTCGGATCTGATTAAAAATGATGGAGTCGCCTTAATATCCAGCTTTTCCATAGCCTGCTGACGAACATACATAATCTCTGCCGCAACTTTTTCATCTTTCATACAAGCAACAGCCTTATCCTTCGGCATACCATTCAGACCTGCATAATCAATGAACAACTTTTCAGCTTTGAAAGAAAGTCCCCAAGTCATTTGCTTTTTGAACAAAAAACTCAAAAAATCAAAATATTTATCTTCGGGGAAACATCTGGCCAAGGTAGCCGCATGCAAAGATTTTTTATCCAACGGAAAATCAGAAAAAACAACTTTAACTTTTCCTTCGTCAATAAAATCTTTTTTCAATTTCGGCA
>JAGCFG010000121.1 GCA_017650255.1 Alphaproteobacteria bacterium
AATGAAAATGTTAGGTGAAGAAAATGAAACTTAATGAATTGAAAGACAACTATGGAGCAACCAAAAATCGCATTCGCGTTGGTCGCGGTATCGGAAGCGGTAAAGGCAAAACTTCCGGACACGGTCAAAAAGGTCAAAAGGCTCGCAGCGGTGTTGCTATTAACGGTTTTGAAGGCGGTCAAATGCCTATCTACCGTAGATTGCCGAAACGCGGTTTTAAGAATCCGTTTGCAAAAGTTTTTGCAGTTGTTAATTTGGATAGTCTGCAAAAGGCTATTGATGCCGGTAAATTGAAAGCTGACAATATTGATTTGGACGCTTTGAACAAAGCCGGACTTGTTAACAAGTCTCATGACGGAGTTCGTTTGTTGGCTCGCGGTGCAGTTAATACTGCAGTCAACATTTCGGTTAATTCTGCTTCTAAAGCGGCTGTTGCTTTGGTTGAAAAAGCCGGCGGCAAGGTTAATATTGTCGAGTAAGCACAGTTGTTAAATAAAATTAAAAAGAGCAACCTGACGGTTGCTCTTTTTTTGTTAAATTTGCATTGTTTTAACTATTGTTTGTTAGACTTTGGTCAGTTTGTTAAAGAATTTTTTGAAAGGAATTAGAGATGATACCGGCTAAATTACATTCGGGTTCACATGTCAGAGTTATTGCTCCGTCGCGCAGTATGGCACTTATAAAAGAAGATTGCCGCAAAATTGCAAATGAGCGCTTGGCAAAGTTGGGCTTAAAAGTTTCTTATGGCAAAAATGTTGACGAGTGTGATGAGAACCTTTCATCTTCCATAAAATCGCGTGCGGATGATTTGAATGAGGCTTTTGGAGATAAATCAGTTGATGCAATTTTGACGGTTATCGGCGGAGTTAATTGCATGGAAATTTTGGATTATTTGGATTATGATGTGATAAAAAAGAATCCGAAAATTTTTTGTGGGTTTTCCGATATTACTGCTTTAAGTAATGCAATTTATGCTAAAACTGGATTGGTAACTTATTCAGGGCCGCATTTTTCGAGTTTTGGGATGTTGAAGGGTTTTGATTATACGTTAGAGTATTTTCAAAAATGTTTAATGCAAGATAAGCCTTTTGTTTTGGAGCCATCGAGAGAATGGTCTGATGATCCTTGGTTTAGAGACCAAGAGAATCGTAATTTTATTAAAAATGATGGCTATTGGGTGCTGAATGAAGGCATAGCAGAAGGGCGTATGGTTGGCGGAAATTTAGGGCTTATGGACGAGTTGAAAGGCACGCCGTATTTTCCGGATATTAAGGATTGTATTTTATTTTTGGAACATTGTTCCGAAGATGCGCTTTGGGCCTTTAACCGCAGTTTGGAGGCTTTGATGTTACATCCTGATTTTGCAACTGTAAAAGCGGTGGTGTTTGGCAGATTTGAGCCTGAGCACAAAGTTACAAGAGAAATGTTGGAAAAAATCTTGGCAAACAAGAAAGAGTTGAAAAATATTCCGGTTGTCGCCAATGTTGATTTTGGTCACACAACGCCGATTATAACTTTTCCAGTTGGGGGAAGATGTAGAATTGACAATGGTAAAATCGAGTTGTTGGAATTTTGATGTCAACTATTCATTGATGTATATGGTGTTGTCATAAATTCGCATAGCAAGTTTTTCCAAATTTTTAATTTTGTCGCGATAGATAACTGCTTGTTCAAAGTCAAGATTTGTGGCGGCTTCCTTCATCAATTTGGTACATTCTTTGATTTGTTTTTCAATATCTTTAGCATCACCGGCATTGATAGGTTCTTCTTTTGCGTAGTCGGTTTCGCTCATCTCTCGCAAGGTGGAGGAAATACTCTTTTTGATGGTTTGCGGAGTTATGCCGTGCTCAAGGTTGTAGCGCAACTGTTTATCGCGGCGACGGTTGGTTTCATCCAAAGCATCTTGGATAGATTTGGTCATTTTATCAGCATAGAGAATAACACGGCTTTGGGCATTGCGGGCGGCGCGACCGATGGTTTGAATTAAGGAACGGGTTGAGCGCAAAAATCCTTCTTTGTCGGCATCTAAAATGGCAACAAGTGAACATTCCGGAATATCCAATCCTTCGCGAAGCAAGTTGATACCAACTAGAACGTCAAAAATTCCAAGGCGCAAATCGCGAATTATTTCAATGCGTTCCAGAGTGTCAATGTCAGAGTGCATATAGCGGACTTTGATGCCGTTTTCGTTCAAATATTCCGTCAAATCTTCTGCCATTTTTTTAGTTAAGGTGGTGACGAGAACGCGCTCTTTTTTAGCTATTGTTTTGTGACATTCGGCCATTAGGTCATCGATTTGATTTTCGACGGGACGAACAAGACAAATAGGATCGGTTAAACCGGTGGGGCGAATTACTTGTTCAGCAAAACTGCCATTGCTTTGTTCCAATTCCCAGTCACCGGGAGTGGCCGAAACAAAAATTGTTTGCGGACGCATTTTATCCCATTCTTCAAACTTAAGCGGACGGTTATCTAAGCAAGAAGGAAGTCTGAAACCGTATTGTGCAAGAGTTGATTTTCGATTGCGGTCGCCGCGAAACATTCCGCCGATTTGCGGAACGGAGATATGGCTTTCATCGATAAAAAGAAGAGCGTCTTCCGGCAGATATTCAAATAAAGTCGGCGGAGGTTCGCCGGGTGCACGTCCGGTTAGGTAGCGAGAATAGTTTTCTATACCTTTACAGTGATTAGTTGTTTCTAGCATTTCCAAATCGAATCGAGTACGCTGTTCAAGGCGTTGGGCCTCCAAAAGCTGGTTGTTTTGTCGATATATAGCAAGCTGAGTTTCTAAATCTTTTTTGATATTGACGATTGCTTGTGACAATGTCGGGCGAGGAGTAACATAATGACTTGCCGGATAAACGACAACGCGATCTAAATCGATTATTTTTTTGCCGGTTAGGGAATCGAATTCATATATATTTTCTATCTCGTCGCCAAAGAAAGATATTCTCCATGCTCGGTCCTCATAGTGAGCTGGAAAAATATCTAATGTGTCTCCTTGCAGACGAAATGTGGTGCGGACAAAGTTTTGTTGGTTGCGTTCATATTGCAGTTCTGCTAAGCGGCGACAAACTTCGGTAATTTCAATTTCCTGGCCGATTTTCAGTTCGCAAGTCATTGCAGAATATGATGCAACATCGCCCAAGCCATATATACAAGAGACAGAGGCGACAATTATAACGTCACGATTTTCCAAGATGCTGCGAGTTGCCGAGTTGCGCATACGATCGATTTGTTCATTGATTGCCGAATCTTTTTCGATATAGGTATCTGTCTTTGGAACATAGGCTTCTGGTTGATAGTAGTCGTAATAAGAAACAAAATATTCAACGTGATTGTTGGGAAAAAACTCTTTCATTTCACTATATAATTGTGCTGCCAAAATTTTATTGGGAGCCATAATGAGTGAAGGACGCTGGCATTTTTCAATTATTTTTGCCATGGTGAAAGTTTTTCCGGAGCCCGTAACTCCTAAAAGTACTTGGTTTCTTTGGTTTTGATTAATGCCTTGGCAAAGATCTTCTATTGCCTGTGGTTGGTCGCCTGCCGGCTCAAAAGGACTGACAATTTTGAATTCGTCCGTCATGATTATGCTTGTCCGGCTGTTTCCATAAGCACAGGAAATAGCGCCTGTGATGGTTCCATTCCTTTGGTAAGGACAACTTTGAAAATCGGATACATTCTTTCACACTCTTTTACGGCAATGTCAAAAATTTGGGCAACTTGCGCATTGAAGCGAGGATTTTGCTCGTTGTAAAAAACCGAATGGCGAAATACAGGCATTCGATGTTCAGGCCAGTAAGAGAAATGTCCTACCCAAAGATTGTCGTTTATCAAGGCTAAAAGTTCAAAAATTTTGCTTTTGTTTTCAAGTTCTGCTTCAATATTCATCAAACAAGAGATGTGCAGGCAACTCATATTTTCTTCAAAGGAGAAAAAAACTAACATATCATTCCATTTGCCTTGAATTTCTACGACAATTTCATTTGTACTGCGACGTTCATGGGCATATGAATGAGAGTCCAGAAAAAGTTCAATCTGGTCAATGGGATTTGATGCGGGCTGTATATTTGCAGCCAAATTCATAAATTTCTCCATAAAAAAATAGGTCGTTAAATCACAACATTTATTGATAGCATTTTAGGTAGAAAAAAAACAATTTATGCTTTTAAGTTTTCCACTTTATTTGAAAAAATATTTTTTGGTAAAAATAAAATTTAATAAAATCAAATAGATAAATTTAATATGTTGAAGAAAATTTTTTAAATGTGGATATGTTTTGCAAAGTTAATATACTTTTTACTAATTGATTTTTTTAGAGGACAAAATGAACGGATTTGATTTTCCATCTATATCACCGATTATATTTTCAATTGGTGGATTTTCTTTGCGTTGGTATTCTATGGCATATTTGGCAGGTATTGTTGCTGCGTGGATTTTAGTGTGGAGAACAATTAAAAAATATTCTTTGCCGATAAGTCGTCAACAGCTTGAGGATGCTGTATTTTTTACAACATTGGGAATTATCTTGGGCGGAAGGCTGGGGTATGTGTTATTTTATGGTGAAAGTTATTTCTGGCATAATCCACTGCAGATATTGGCAATTTGGCGCGGAGGAATGTCTTTTCACGGAGGAGCCATAGGTGCGGTATTAGGTCTGTGGTATGTTTCGTATTCTAGGAAAATAAGTTTTTGGATGTTGACGGATTTGGCGGCATTGTTTGCTCCGATAGGATTGTTTTTGGGAAGAGTTGCAAATTTTGTAAATGATGAACTTTGGGGTAGGGTGACTACCGTGCCATGGGCGGTGAAGTTTCCCAATGGAGGATATTTGCCCAGACATCCATCACAACTATATGAAGCTTTTACTGAAGGATTGTGCCTTTTTGTTATTTTGAATCTTTTGTGGCAAAACGAAAAGTTTAGAAAAAGAAGAGGTGCGGCATCAGTAGTTTTTGTATTGTTGTATACATTTTTTAGATTTTTTATAGAATATTTTCGCCAACCTGATGAACAAATTGGTTTTTTATGGCTGGGTTTGACAATGGGGCAAATACTTTCTTTCCCAATTTTTGTTTTTGGAATTTGTTTGCTGTTGCGTTTTTATTTCAAGCCTTTGAAGTGATATTTTGGGTAAATTTATATGTTTTTTGCAGGACACGATGTGTTCTGATAAAAACGCTGTTGACGTCACTGTCACTGCGTTTTTTGTCTGCTACACAACAAGATACTGTGATTTTTAATGGTTTTTTGATGCGATTGATGATAAATTCTGAGGCGGCAATTTGGCGACGAATTTCATCTACTTTGTTGTAAGAGGTTCCCTTTTCGGCATTTAAAAATATTATAATAAATTCGTCGGGAGTGCATCGATATATAGATGCTTCTGGTTCTAAAGAACAAATCTTCTTGCTGATCATCATCATTATATCATTGACTTCGGTTTTTGAAAAAGCTTGCAAAAGGTGTTTGTAGTCGTCTATGCATATAATTCCAAAGCCGTATTTTAAAGGTAGTTTTTTTGTTTTGATTGAAAAGCTATGGGCGTTGTCAAGTCCAGTTGCGGTATCTTTTCTGATAATGAAAAATAAATGGTGAACAATGCTTATGAAAAGTATGATAGAGCTTGTTGTAAAAAAGATTGCTAATCCTGAGGGTTGTTGAGAAAGATAAAAACCGAGAGAAATGCAAACAATAGAATATGCCATACCTGTATTGACAATATTGTTATGCATTGAGGCATGTAGCATGGTGGAGAGTAATGATATGCTAAAAAGAAGCATTCCAAAAATTTGCAGTCCGACACCATAGTTTATGTATGGACTGATGTCCAATTTTATTTCTGCCTTGTTTAAGCCCTCGGCAAGTGTAAAGGCAACTAAAATTATAATGAAAAATTTTAGAGAATCGTAAGAAAAAAACGGTCGACTCGGTAAAAAATAGAAAAACAACAATCCAATACTGCTCAAGCACACCAAGTTGAAATAAGCCGGTGTGAGATAATATATAACTCCGTATGTGTGCTTGAAATAGTTGATGAACATATATGCCAAAACTGAGCAAATAACAAAGAACAGTGGTTGGTTATAGTTGTATTTTGCCAAAAAAAGTATGCTGCCGAGGTTAAATATGTAGAAAGAGATGTGCAATATTGTCAGAGTTGTTTTATCAAATGGAGATAAAAACATAAAAAAGCTTACAGCAACCAGAAGTAATGTTGCCGGCAACCAAGAATTTTTCATAAGCGGAACGACTTGCCGCAAATAGTCTATATATTTTTTCAGCAATTTTAATCCTTTCTTGCTGCAAAGGATAAACTGTATAAGTTTAAATTTTATTTACGCATTTGATAATTGAACTGTCGCCGTAGGAATAAAAGCGATATTTGTTTTTGATTGCGTGATGATAGGCTTTTTTCATACGCTCAATTCCTGCGATGGCGCAAACCAACATAAACAAGGTTGATTTCGGCAAGTGAAAGTTGGTGATTATCATGTCGATAACCTTAAATTTGTAACCGGGGGTTATAAAGATGTTAGTACTGTCGGCAAAGGGGTGAACGAATCCGTTATCATCAGCAGCACTTTCGAGCAGGCGTAGCGAGGTTGTGCCGACGGCGATAATTCTGCGTCCTTCTTTTTTGGCGCGGTTGATAATTTCACAAGCTTCGGGAGTAATTTCCCCATATTCAGCGTGCATTTTGTGGTCTTTTGTGTCGTCGGTTTTGACAGGTAAAAATGTTCCGGCGCCAACGTGTAAAGTGATAAAAACTTTTTCAATGCCTTTTTTTTCCAGCTGCTCAAAAACCTCAGGGGTAAAGTGCAGGCCGGCAGTAGGGGCGGCAACAGCGCCCTCATAATGAGCATAAATTGTTTGATAATTTTCTTTGTCGTTATATTTATCCCAAATTCCGTTTTGTGTCGGTTTTTCTCTTTTTATATAAGGCGGAAGGGGCATTAAACCATATTGTTGTAACTTTGTGGCCAATTCTTGCGCAGGACAGCAAAATTTTATATGTACTCCGTCTTCTCCGTCTTTTTCTATTACTTCTGCTGAAAAAGTGCTGTTGTCGGGAGAGATAGAATCGGTATAAAAATTGATTATATCTCCATTGTGCAAACGTTTGGAATTTTTGATAAAAGACCACCATTCAATGCCGTCAATCGGGCGATATAAGGTTACTTCGACTTTGGCTTCACCTCTTGCGCCATATAGGCGGGCGGGGATTACTTTTGTGTCATTAAAAACCAACAAATCACCTTTTTGCAAAAGATTTGGCAAGTCATAAAAATGACGATCAGAAATTTGGTCTTCAACGCTTAAATCGAGCAATCTTGAGTGGTCGCGTGGGTTTGCCGGCTGTGAGGCAATGAGGCTGCGGTCCAAATCAAAATCAAAAATATCCACTTGCATAGTCGTTTGTCCTTTTCTTTGCGCCTGTTATAGTATATAGATTTTATAAATGCAAGAATTATCAAGGAGATGTCGATGTCAAAAGTTGTTACTATGATTCCGGTCAGAATGGCCTCTACCAGATTGCCGAACAAACCGTTGTTGGATATTAATGGAAAAAGTTTGTTGCAACGCGTTTATGAAAATGTCAAAAAAACTGTTCCGGGAGATGTTTTTGTTGCGGCCGGAGATCAGGTTATTGTTGACGAATGTCAAAAATTCGGGGCAAAAGCGATTCTGACAGATCCGAAATTGCCGTCGGGAACAGACAGAATTGCCGCGGCTTTGAAAGAGATTGATACGGATGGCACAAAATATGACATTGTGGTAAATTTTCAAGGTGATGCAATCAATGTCAATCCGCAAATTAATAATGAATTGATAGAGATTGTTGAGAATAGCGGCTGTGATATTGCGACTGTCGGAATGGTTTTTGGCTCAAAAGAAGAAGTTGAGAGTCCGAACAATGTTAAAATTGTTATGGGTTTGCGCGAGGGGCAAAAAGAAGGCAGATGTTTATATTTTACGCGTGTGGCGGCGCCGTTTATACGCAATCCGGAAAAAGTGAAAAACCACGATTTTTATCATCATGTAGGGATTTATGTTTATAAGGCTTCATCTTTGAGAAAGATTGTTTCCTTGCCGGTTGGGGTTTTGGAAGAGCGCGAATCGCTTGAGCAATTGCGTGCTTTGGAAAACGGAATGGTTATCCGCGCAAAATTGGTTGATGAGCTGAAATTGAACCAGCAAGCTCCGGCAGATATTGATACAATGGAAGAGTTGGAAGAGGCGAGAAAATATATAAGATAAGTTTTTTTGAATTATCATGAGCAGCTTCTTTGCTAAAAAAATCCTCGGAGTTAATTCCGAGGATTTTTTGTTGTAGTTGATTTATTTTTATTTTTTCAGTACGGCGACGCCGGGGAGCTCTTTGCCTTCCATCCATTCAAGAAAAGCACCGCCGGCTGTTGAGATATATGAAAACTTGTCGGCAACTCCGGCATTGGCAAGAGCCGAAACAGTATCACCGCCGCCGGCAACAGACATAAGTTTTCCGGTAGCTGTCAAATCTGCTGCGTGTTGGGCAACTTTGTTGGTGGCATTGTCAAAAGGTTTCATCTCAAAAACGCCGAGAGGCCCGTTCCAAACAAGAGTTTTGCTCTCATCTAAATGCTTATTGATTAAGGCAATTGTCTTTTCTCCGACATCAAGCAAACTCCAGCCCTCGGCAGGAATTTCATCTAAGCCTGTTGTTTTGTGCTCAGCATTAGGTTTAAACTCTTTGGAGACAACGACATCTTGCGGCAAAATAATTTCACAACCATGAGATTTTGCAACTTGCATAATTTCTTTGGCAGTTTCGATCATATCCATTTGGACAAGAGAGTTGTTCTCGTTTACGGTATCTATGCCGCTGGCTTTCATAAAAGTATGAGCCATGCCGCCGGAGATTACCAATTTATCAACTTTTTTAACCAAGTTGTTGAGCAAGTCTAACTTGGTAGAAACTTTAGAACCGCCGACAACGGCAATCAATGGGCGAATCGGGTTGGAAAGAGATTTTTCCAAAGCGTTGACTTCTTCTTCCATAAGACGGCCCATAGAAGATGGCAACAATTTTGTTGCAGCAACCATAGAAGCATGAGCACGGTGAGCTGTTGAAAATGCGTCAGAAATATATACATCAGCAGGTTTCACCAATTCTTTGGCAAAATTTTCATCGCCTTTCTTTTCTTCGTCATAAAAGCGCAGATTTTCGAGCAGTAAAATTTCGTCATTGTTCATATTGGCAACGGCGGAAGCAACCTTTTCGCCAATGCAGTCATCTACAAAAACAACTTTTTTACCTAAAGATTTTTGAAGTTCAGGCACAATGTGAGAAAGAGAATTTTTCATATCGCCTTTGCCTTCGGGGCGGCCAAAGTGAGAGATTACAACAACCTTTGCGCCCTTGTTCATAAGCTCTTTGATTGTAGGAACAGTGCGGTCAATGCGGGCAGTGTTGGTGACATTAAAATTTTCATCCATCGGCACATTGAGGTCAGCGCGCAACATGGCGACTTTTCCCTGCAGATTGCCTAAATCATCAATAGTTTTGTAATTCATATATTTATCCTTTTGAAATGAAAAATTATAAAAAGCGGCTGGAAAACCAACCGCTTTTTGCAAAACGTAAAAAATTATCCGTTGACTTTTGCCATGTGAGCAATGAGGTCCAAAACTTTGTTGGAATATCCCCATTCATTGTCATACCAGCTGACAACTTTGACAAAGTTCGGTGTTAACTGAATGCCGGCTTTGGCATCAAAAATAGATGTGCGTGCATCACCGATAAAGTCTGAAGAAACAACGGCATCTTCGGTATAACCAAGAATTCCTTTGAGTTCGCCTTCAGAAGCTTTTTTCATAGCAGCGCAAATTTCATCATAGGTGGTGTCTTTTTTGAGGTTGACGGTCAAGTCAACAACAGAAACATCCAAAGTCGGAACACGGAAAGACATACCAGTCAATTTGCCGTTCAAAGATGGAATTACTTTGCCGACAGCTTTGGCTGCACCGGTTGAAGATGGGATGATGTTTCCTGCTGCTGCACGTCCGCCGCGCCAATCTTTCATTGAGGGACCATCGACGGTTTTTTGGGTTGCGGTGGTGGCATGAACGGTTGTCATTAAGCCATTTTCTACACCGAAAACGTCGTTCAAAACTTTTACAATCGGAGCCAAGCAGTTTGTGGTGCAAGATGCGTTGGAAACAAATTGTGTGCCTTTGACATAAGAATCGGTATTAACTCCGCAAACAAACATCGGAGTATCGTCTTTTGACGGAGCAGACATAACAACATATTTTGCTCCGGCGTCAATGTGAGCTTGGGCTTTTTCTTTGGTTAAGAAAAGACCAGTTGACTCAACAACATAATCTGCGCCGACTTCGTTCCATTTCAAATCTGCAGGATTTTTCTCGGCTGTAACGCGAATTGCTTTGCCATTGACGACGAGTTTGCCGTCTTTTACTTCTACACTGCCGTCAAATTGGCCGTGGATTGTGTCATAACGGAGCATATAAGCCATATATTCAACGTCTATAAGGTCATTGATGCCTACGATTTCGATATCATTTCTTTTTTGAGCGGCACGGAAAACCAAGCGCCCAATACGTCCGAATCCATTTATACCGACACGAATTGTCATTTTTATTATCCTTCCATAGTAAAATTTGTGCGGAACGCCCCGCACCGGCATTTTTTTTCGCGCTTAATTTAACACGAAATAAGTCTTTTTCAAGAATATTTTTAAGCTTACCACAGCTCCCAATGGATTTTGTTTTCCTTAAAGCGATCTTCCGGTTGAGCAGGTGTGTTTTGTGGATAGCCCAAAACAATTATGGCAACAGGGCGGACATGATCCGGCAAATTAAAATATTCGGAAATTCCGTTTATGACGAGTGGCATCGGAGAACAACCACAAAAACAGCTGCCGATACCTTTTGAGTGGGCGGCAAGCATCAAATTTTGAGCGGCGAGGGAGCAATCGATATCCGCATAATCCCATTTTTCGCCGTCTTTGTCACGACTGAATGCTTCATGTAAGTTTCCGCAAATAATAATTGCGCATGAGGCGTCTTGGGCAAAAGATGTCCATCTCTGTAAGTTGCGTAAGTTTTTGAGTTTTTCTTTGTCTTCTATTATCAAAAATTCCCAAGGTTGCATATTGTGTGCTGATGGAGCATATTGTGCTGCTTTGATAATTTCTTTTATATCTTCGTGAGATATTTTTTGCTCGTTAAATTGGCGAATCGAGCGTCTGGTAATAATTCCTTGATATAGATCCATTTTGTTTTCCTTTTAATTGTTTGGTTGTGATATTTGTTCAAAACGAGGCAGAACAAAGTTTTTGATAATGAAGTCAAAAGAAGCGTTTACCATTTTGTCTGTGTGGTTTATGGTTTTGATTAGATTTTCAAATTCCAAATCAGTAACGGAACGGTTTTGCAATTGCAGATATATATCAACCAAGTCGTTGAGCGAATCTACAATTTGGGCAATAAAAGCGGGAATTTGCAAATTTTGCTGGCCTCCCCAAAAGCCCTCTAAAAATCCGGCTTCTATTTGTTCGTAGCGGTTAAGGCATAAATTTTTTAAGTCAGTTTTATCTTTTATTTTGAAGAGGGGTAAAGTTACTTGAGATTTTTTTACTTTGGCAAAAATGTCGTCCCATAATCCCATAAAAAATTTGAAAAAGAGCTCTGCTTCTTCTTTGGTTTGAAGCCTTGGTTGTTTGTTGTTTTCCCATAAAGAAGAAATGACGTCGGTCGGACGAAGATTTAAGTTTGGGGAACAAATTGCGCCGGCAAAACGCAATTTGACTACATCTAGTGATGCAGAACAAGAATAGTGCTCAAGCATTTTTATAAACTTGTCATCACCAATATATTTATTTTGGCTTTGCATTTTAAACTTCTTTGTATATAAATTATTGTTAGGTCTTAATTTAATGGAGATTTGAAAATTGTCTAGAAAAAAAATAGTTCTATTTTTGTTGTTGCTTTGTGTTTCTGCTTGTTCTCAAGTTGAGCCTTTTATAGACAGTCGCCGCGAGGCAGGTCAAACGGGAGAAAGACTTTATGTCGGCAGTTCTAAAAAGAATGCACCGGTTGTTTGTCATAATGGTTTGTGGACGGATTTTGAAAAGGTTCAAAAATTGGCTGATGAAGAGTGTGTTAAAAACGGAACGGGAACAAAGGCTGTATTTGATAGGAAAGAAGTTTTTTCTTGCAGATTGTTAGCTCCTCAAAAGTCGTTTTTTAAGTGTGTAAGGTAGAGGATATGTTTTATACTTTAGAAGAACAAATTGAAAGAAAGCTTGGAAAAGTATTTGATGAATTGGGGTTAGATAAAAAATATGCCGTAATTAAAAATTCGGACAGGCCGGATTTGAGTGATTTTCAATGTAATGCGGCATTGGCTTTGGCAAAAATTGAAAAGAAGAATCCGAGACAGATTGCAGAAAATATTGCTGCAAAGTTGTCTGTTGATGAAGACTTTGAAAAAATTTCCGTTGATGGTCCGGGATTTATAAATTTGTCATTGAATAATGTTTTTTTGGCTCAAAATGTCGATGATATTTGTGGTGATGAGAGATGCGGTTGTCCTTGCGTTGATGAAAAAAAGACGATTGTTTTGGACTATGGCGGGCCTAATGTTGCAAAAGAAATGCATGTTGGGCATTTGCGTTCGGGCGTTATTGGCGAATCGATGAGAAGAATCGAAAAATTTGTCGGAAATAATGTTATTTCGGATGTGCATTTCGGTGATTGGGGAACACCAATCGGAATGATTTTAGCAGAAGTAATTGCTCATGATGGCAATTTGGATAAAATGGAAAGTTATGATATTGCCGATATAACCGCTTTTTATAAAAAGGCTAATATTCGTTGCAAAGAAGATGAAAAATCTAAAGAAACAGCCAGAATCATCACTGCAAAGTTTCAAGATGGTGACGACGAATATATGAAAGCCTGGAAGCATATCCGCAAAGTTTCGGTTGATGCGGTTAAGGAGAATTATAAAGAATTAGGAGTGCATTTTGATTTGTGGCTGGGCGAATCTGATGCTCATAAAACTTGTTTTGAAATTAAAAAAATTGCTGAAGATAAAGGTTTGTTGGAGTTTGATGATGGGGCTTATATTATCAGACTTGATGAGGAAAATAAGCCTAAGCCTCCGGTTATTATCGAAAAAAGTGACGGAGGGTTTACTTATCAGGCAACAGATTTAGCCACTATAAAAATGAGGGTTGATGACTTGAGTGCTGATGAGATTATATATTTTACTGACAAAAGGCAACAGCTCCATTTTGAACAGGTTTTTGAGGCGGCAGAAAAGTTGGGAATCGCTTTGAACACTAAGTTAAAACATATCGGTTTTGGGACTGTGAATGGTTCTGACGGTAAGCCTTTTAAAACAAGAGACGGTGGGGTTATGACTTTGGTCGATATGATTAAAATGTCAAAAGAGAAGGTTGCAGAATCGATGCCCAAAGCGGGAGATGAAAGTGGTTTTTCTGCTGAAGAAATAGAAAAATTGGTTAATCAAGTTACTATCGGTGCGATAAAGTTTCAGGATTTGAAAAATAATATTGCGTCGGGGTATATTTTTGATTTGGAAGATTTTGCAAATTTTGAAGGGAAAACCGGCCCTTATATTCAATATGCCGTGGCGAGAATAAACTCAATTATGCGTAAAAATCCCGATATAAAAATGGAAAAAATTGTGGTTTCCAATATTGAAGAACGCAATTTAATGCTTAAAATCGCACAGTTTGGAAATGTAATTTTTAGGGCAGAGCAAGAAAAAGAACCGAGCATTATATCTGATTATGCTTATAATTTGGCACAGAGTTTTAGTGTTTTTTATAATGCCTCTTCTATAAAAGATGCGGATAGTGCGGAGATTGCCGGTTCCAGACTAAAACTTGCAAAACTGACAAAAGATGTTTTAACAAAAGCTTTGTTTTTGTTGGGAATTGAGACGCCGGAAGTTATGCCCAAAGCATAGGATAATATCTTTGTAAAATTTGCAAGATTGTATTATTGTGAAAAAAAATTAAGGAGAAAAGATGTCGGATATAGATAATATGCAACCGATTATGAAGATGGAAAATGTCAGTTTGCGATATGGAATCGGGCCTGATGTTTTGAGAAATATTAATTTGGAGCTTCCTCGCGGTTCGTTTTATTTTTTGACTGGGAAAAGCGGTGCAGGAAAAACCTCGCTGTTGAGCATGATGTATTTGGCACAAAAGCCAAGTGCCGGCAGGGTTAGTATTTTCGGAAATAATGTAAATTTTACAATCAGAAATTCTTTGGCAATGTTCAGACGCCGTATAGGGGTTGTTTTTCAGGATTTTAGGTTATTGGATCATGTTTCGGCTTTTGATAATGTTGCGCTGCCTCTTCGAGTATGCGGTATGAGCGAAAAAGAAATTATTGTTCGTGTAAATGAGCTGTTGAGATGGGTAGAGATAAAGCGTAGCACAATGTCTGTCACTTCTACTTTATCAGGCGGAGAAAAACAAAGAGTGGCTATTGCTCGAGCGGTTATAAATCGTCCAGATTTTTTGTTGGCAGATGAGCCGACTGGCAATGTTGACAGTGATATTGCGACAAAGTTGATGAAGTTGTTTGTTGAGTTAAATAAGCTCGGGACGACTGTGGTTATTGCAACGCATAATGAAAATTTGATACGTGAGTTTAATTATCCACAGATACATTTGCAAAATCATGGGGTTACAATTATTCCGGCGGAGGGTAACGGCTATGTTTGATAGTTTTAAGACTTCTCGTCATAAAGAGTTGCCCTTGTCTAAGGATAGTTCAAATTTATTTTTGAAAATTATGATTTCGATTGCGGTTTTTTTGTTTGCGGTCACTTTGGCCGGAGTGCTGTCGATTAATTCTATGTTGATAAATTGGAATAACAGCATATTGGGTTCGCTTACGGTGCAGATTATTCCGGTTAATGATGCAAACAGGCAAAAAGCGGCAGAAGATGCTTTGCAGCAACAGCAAAAAGTTGTAGCACTTTTGGAAGCTATGCCAGAAGTTAAAAGGGCAATTCCTCTGAGTGATGAACAACTTAAGATGTTATTAAATCCGTGGTTGGGTGATGATGTCGATATGGCGGATTTGCCTATGCCGAGACTTATTGATGTGAAGCTGCATCATGGTGCGGAAATTGATTATAATGCTTTGGCAGAAAAGTTGGTGAATGTTGCTCCTCAAGCCTCGTTGGACAATCATAAATTGTGGCTGAATAAGCTTATTAATTTGGCATCGGGAATAAAAATGCTGGCTTTGTCAATTTTGATTTTGGTAATTGGTGTTACTTCCGGAGCCATATTTTATACGACACAAACCAGTATGGGATTGCACAAAGATGTTATTGAGATTTTGCACCTAATGGGGGCAAAAGATACTTATATTGCACAGCAATATGCTTTTAGGACAGCATTTTTGGGCTTTGTCGGTGGAATTATCGGTGTTGTGGTAGCAATCCCGACAATTATACTTATTGCAAGATTGGCGCAGCAGATTGAAGGCGGAATTATAAACGAAATGCACCTTTCTGTCGGGGGATGGACGGCGATTGCAAGTTTGCCCTTGTTTTCAGCGCTGGTCGCAATGCAAACTGCTTATTATACGGTAAAACATACTTTAGAGAGAATGATGTGACTAAGAAACAATTGATTTTTGTATTGTTTGTTTTTTTGATATGGGCTGTTGGCTTTGTTGTTTTTACCCATAAGATTTATTATACAAAAAATGTAGAAGATTTAAGAGCTGATGCGATTGTAGTGCTGACGGGAGGAAAAAATCGTTTGAGTAGTGCTGTAAAATTGTTAAATTCGCAAAAGGCAGAGAAAATGCTGGTCTCCGGAGTTTTTAAGGATACATCTTTGAAAGAATTGCAGAATCGTGATGATGTTGAATTTTTTAATCCGGAGAAAGTTGCTTTGGATAAAAAATCTACAAATACGGTAGAAAACGCAATAGAAACAGCGCAATGGATTGAAAAATATGATATAAAATCAATTTTTTTGGTAACGTCAAATTATCATATGCCGCGCTCAATGATTGAATTTCATTATTATAATCCGAAGTTGGAGATTATTCCTTATCCGGTGTATTCGGACAAGGTTTCTAAACAGTGGTGGAAAAGCTGGAGCAGTTTTAAGTTGTTGGTAGGAGAGTATAATAAATTTTTGTATGTGTTTGTTCGTGACGGATTGATTGTGAAAAAAGGAGACTGATATGTGCTATATAAGATCTTTGCTGGGTAATATTTGGATTTATGGTTTTATTGCTTTTGGTGTTGTTTTTGCCAGCGTTTTCGGGTGGTTTTTGCCACCGAAGTTTCATATGTATTGGTGGAACCATCTTATATTGCCGAAGGTTTTATGGGGAATGAGAGTTTTTGGCGGTTTGGATGTTGAGTTCAGAGGGTTGGAAAACTTGAACAATAATGCCATATATGCGTGCAAACACCAATCTGCCTGGGAGACATATGTCTTGACTACGGTTTTGGACAAGGCGACAATGATTTTGAAAAAAGAGCTGATGTATATTCCGTTTTTCGGCTGGGCTGCAAAGCTTTATGGCTTGATTTCTGTTGACAGGTCGGCCGGCGCGAGCGCAATGAAAAAAATGCTAGAATCTGCAAAAGCGTTGGTCAAAACAGGGCGTCCGATTGTTATTTTCCCAGAGGGACACAGAGTTCCTGCCGGTACCAGTCTTAAATATAAGCCGGGTTTTTTGTTTTTGGCGCAAAATCTTAATATGCCAATTGTGCCGGTAGCGTTGAACAGTGGTATGTTTTGGCCGAGAAGCTCTTTTAAGCATATATCGGGGAAAATTGTTGTGGAGTTCTTGCCGGCAATGACTATGCAAGGCGATAAAAACGAATTTATTCAAAAAGTGCAGGATTGTATTGAGAAAAAGTGCTATGAGCTTAACCAAGAGGCAATGAAAAATTTTCCTGCTTGCAGTGTTAATTACTTTGAAGAGTTGTAGATTTTATTCAGATTTTATAAAAATTAATCTCGGCACAAAAAATAAAAGGCGGCTATTCCGTATTTTCTTTTATCGATTAGTTTAAGCCTTTCATCAATGGCAAAAGGTTCGTCGGCTTGTGTTTCGACAATAAGTAGGCCGTCTTTTGCCAGCCATTCGTTGTTGAGTATTGCATTAACAGCCTTTTCGCTCAGACCTTTGTTGTAGGGGGCATCCATAAAAATGATATCAAATTTTTCGCTGATGTTATAAAGTTTCGTTGCATCATTTTTTATGACAGAGATTTTGTTTTTTTCATTTGGGAAGAGGCTTAAGTTTTTGTTCAAAGCCGCTATGTCCATATCAACAAAAACGACTTTTTTTGCGCCGCGGGAAAGTGCCTCAAATCCAATGGCACCGGTGCCGGCAAAAATGTCGGCAAAAGAGATTTCTGCCCAAGAGGTTTTTATCATGGAGTATAGAATATTAAAAACTGATTCGCGCGCACGGTCTGCGGTTGGGCGAACAGAATCGGATTGCGGTGAAAAAAGTTTTTTCCCTCTGTATAGGCCTGCAACAATTCTCATAGTTCAAATTTGCTCCCAAGTTGCTCGCGCAATACTTTTTGGGAAACTTCTTTGACTTCGCCTTTTTGCAGGTTGCCAAGCTGAAAAGGTCCGTATGACAGACGTATCAATCTTGCTACTTCTAGTCCGATGTATTGCATCAGTTTTCTGATTTCGCGATTTTTTCCCTCGTTCAGGGTTATGGTGAGCCAAGTGTTTGTGCCTTGCGTGCTGTTGATGACAATTTTGACTGCGCCGTAGTCAATGCCGTCGATGGTGACTCCGTTTTCGAGAGACTCAAGTTTTTCTTTTTTTATCAAGCCGTGGACTTTTACTTTGTAGCGGCGGCTCCAGCCGTTTTGGGGCAGCTCGAGCATGCGTGACAGTTCGCCGTTGTTGGTTAATAAGAGCAGTCCTTCGGAGTTAAGGTCTAATCTGCCGACAGAAATTACGCGGGGCATTCCTTCGGGCAGACTTTCAAACACGGTTTTTCTGGAACTGTCTTTGTGAGATGTAATCAGTCCGACGGGTTTGTAGTATAGCCACAATCTTGTTTGCTCCGGAGAAGGAAGTTTTTCTCCGTCAATTTTGATGTTGTCGGTAGGTTCAACATTTGTTGCCGGTGAGATGACGGTTTCGTCATTTAGGGTAATGCGTTTTTGTAAAATGAGTTTTTCGGCATCGCGACGTGAACAAACGCCGGAGCGGGCAATAAGTTTGGCAATTCTCTCTGACATATTAAACAATCCTCAACAAATTTGTGCGTATAATATAACATAATCGGAGAAAAATAAAGATGGATTCTGAATATTATATGAAAATTGCGTTGAAACAGGCGCAAAAGGCTTTTGAAAGTGATGAAGTGCCGGTGGGGGCGGTGATTGTTGATCCGCAAAGCGGTAAAATTGTTGCAAAGGCAGGTAATAAAAGTGAGCATGGAGAATCGGCAATGGCTCATGCGGAGATTTTGGCAATGCAAAAGGCTTGCAAAAAGCTGAAACAGAACCGTCTTTGGAATTTGGATTTATATGTAACCTTGGAGCCTTGCACAATGTGTGCGGCTGCGATATCTGTGATGAGGGTGAGGAAAATTTGTTTTGGTGCGATTGACGAAAAAGGAGGTGCTGTTGTCAGCGGAGTGAAGTTTTTTGAGAGTAAGACCTGCCACCATAAACCTGATATTGAATTTGGAATTTTGCAGGATGAATGTTCAAAAATTTTAAAAAAGTTTTTTGGTGAT
>JAGCFG010000122.1 GCA_017650255.1 Alphaproteobacteria bacterium
CAGAAAGATTTTGACGAAGAAGATTAAATGTAGTGACATGTATAACAAAAGTTGACAATATTTTGTTGTCGACTTTTGTTTTATTCTTGAGGTGGAATATGAGTTATTTATTTACTAGTGAATCTGTTTCTTGCGGACATCCCGATAAAATATGCGACCAAATCTCAGATGCCATACTTGATATGCATCTGTTAAAAGACCCCAATGTCCACACTGCCATCGAGACTTTGGCAACCACGAACCGTGTCATTATCGCCGGTGAAACCCTGAGCAACACCCATATCACAAAAGAAGAAATTGAAAATACAATTCGCAATTTAATAAAAAACATAGGCTATGAACAAGACGGATTTGATTGGCGCACATTACAAATTGAAAACTATCTGCACCGCCAATCCGCAAATATTGCAGACGGCATAAAGGATTTTGGCGCCGGTGATCAAGGAATTATGTTCGGATATGCCAAAAAAGAAAGCAACTACGATACCGAATATATGCCTTTGGCCGCATATCTTTCCAATCAAGTCCTTCAAAACTTGCGCGCGGCAAACAACCCCGATATTCTACCTGATGCCAAAAGCCAAATAACCGTAGAATATGACGATCTAGGCAACCCGCAAAAAATCAGCAAAATCGTCCTTTCTACCCAGCACAGCGCCAAACTATCCACTCAAGAAGTCGCAGAAATTGTCAAACCGATACTCTGGCAAACCATTCCCGAAAATCTTTGCCCCCAACAGGCAGAACTGCTGATTAACCCCGCCGGAAAATTCATTATCGGCGGTCCCGACGGCGATGCAGGCTTAACCGGCAGAAAAATCGTTGTTGACACCTATGGCGGCTATGCTCCGCACGGTGGCGGCGCTTTTTCGGGCAAAGACCCCAGCAAAGTTGATCGCTCTGCCGCTTATATGCTACGTTGGCTGGCAAAAAATATTGTTGCCGCCGGTCTTGCAAAAGAATGTTTGCTCCAAATATCCTATGCCATAGGTCAAGCCGAGCCATTGTCTTTGTACATAAACTGCAAAAATACCGCCAATGTCGACGAGCAAAAAATCTTAAACTTTATCAGAAAAAATATCGACTTGACACCTAAAGGCATAGCCAGCGCCCTCGAGCTTAAAAAGCCGATATATCTCCCCACCGCAGCTTACGGACATTTTGGACGCAGAGCAGACGATGACGGACACTTCAGTTGGGAGAGAGAAAACCTTGTAGCGGAATTTGCCCAATGTTAAATGAAGATAAACCACATTTTTATGGACGTCGTCAAGGCAGACGTCTGCGCAAGGCAAAATCAACCTTGATGGACAGCTTTTTGCCATCCTTGAAACTCAACCCTGAAAATCCTTTAGATTTTTTACCCAAGGGGAAAAAGCTCTATCTTGAGATTGGTTTTGGCGACGGCGACCATTTGGCCGAACATTCAAAAAGAAATAAAGACATATACTATATTGGTGCCGAAGTTTTTAAAAATGGTGTAGCCAATCTTTTAAGCCTTATGACCGGCATTAAAAAAAACGAAGAAATCAGCGGAGAAATAGCTCTGCTTCCCGAGCGTAGCAACAATGTCAAAATATGGGATAACGACATCAGATTGCTGTTTCCATTGTTGCCCAATGCCTGCTTTGACCGGATTTTTTTGCTTTTTCCAGATCCATGGCCCAAAAAGCGCCATGCAAACAGACGATTTATCAACCCCGAAAACTTGAAAACTTTGGCTCGTTTGATAAAACCAGGCGGCATACTTCGTGTTGCAACCGACCACAACACATACAAATTTTGGACATTGCGCCAAATGCACCAGTGTCCCGATTTTGTTTGGACCGCAACTTGTGGAAAAGATTGGAAAAATCCCCCCGCCGATTGGGTAGAAACAAAATACCAACGCAAAGCAATCCGCGAAGGCAGAAGGCCAGTCTTCTTGGATTTTCGCCGCAAATAAGCTTATTCTTTTAATTTTTCCGCCTCTTCGGGAGAAACAATTCCTCCCGAGATAATGAACTTCAATGCTTCTTCCACACTCATCTCCAAGAAAACAACATCTTTTCTCGGAACAAAAATCAAAAAACCAGAAGTCGGATTAGGCGTTGTCGGAACAAAAACATTTATCATATCTTTTTGCAAAATCTCTTCAACCTCTCCGCCTGTATCTGTGCTGACCAAACCCAAAATCCAAATTCCCTTGCGCGGATATTCCAACAACACAACCTTAGAAAAAGCCGACGTATTGTCAGACAAAAATGTTTCAAAAACTTTCTTTAACAAAGAATAAACCGTCGATATAAGCGGAATTTTCTTCACAATCCAGTCGCCTAGCTTAATAAAGAACTTGCCGACAAAACCTGCCGCAAACATACCGACAAGTGTCATGATAACCAGCAAAATTATTAACCCCAGTCCAGGGACAGTAAAAGGCAAAGTATCATAATATTCTCTCAATCTCGGCGGCAAAAATTTTCCGACAACACTATCTACCCAAAATATAACTTTATAAGCAACATAAAACGTCATAGCAACCGGAGCCGTAACCAAGACACCTGTGAAGAAATATGCCCTCAGTTTTGCCCCAAGCTTCATAAATCCTGTTTGGTCCTCAA
>JAGCFG010000123.1 GCA_017650255.1 Alphaproteobacteria bacterium
ACTCGATTTCGGACTTGACTTTCGCGATATCTTAAAAATTCGCAAAGACCACCGCAACTTTTTCGGCATCGTCAACGGATATGACAAAAACCTCATCTCCCCCAACCGAGAAAAAATCAATTCAATTAATACCTATTTTGGTTCTTTCAAATTTGTATTTTATGATGAAAATACTCCTCAGGGCAAACTCGAAAACAAAAAAGAATTCATCAAGCTGCTTTCTAAAATTGCTACTGATAAAGATTTTAAAGCAAAAGTTATTCCCCTTATAGATATATACAAATTTGCCGACATTGAAAAATCAGTCAAAAATGTTGAAAGAACCCCGATTATATGCGCCACGAGCCGACTTGTCGAACAAAAAGGCTATGACGTAGCAGCAATGTCCATTATCAACCTCGCTCAAAAGTTTTCTCACTTCAAAAATCTCGATTTGCCTATTTTCATCTTAGGTGGCGCCGGAGATTCCCAATATTTTGAAACATTAACTAACCTAAAAGATAAAATTATATCAATCAACCCAAAATACGGCGACAGAATTTTTGTTTTTCGTGGCTATCAAGACCACTTTGCTTATGCAATACAAATGGCTTCCGATTTTTATATGATGCCATGCCGCTTTGAACCATGCGGATTAACTCAAATGGAAGCAATGGCAAAAGGCACTTTGCCTGTTGCAATGTCCACTGGTGGATTGGTCGATACCATAGAAGATGGCGTAGACGGTTTTAGAACAGCTGTATTTTTCTCTCCCAGCAAACGTAAAGTATATGGCAGCAATCTGGACGCCCAAAGACTGAAAAACAACGTCAATGCCTATACCGAAACACTCGAAAAAGCCCTAAAATACTTCTATCGTCAACACAAAGCTTTAACCCAAATGACATTCAACGCCATGCACAAAGACTTCGGCTGGAATGTCGAAAACGGAAGTATCTATAAATATCATCAACTTTTCAAAACCGGCAGTTTGTAAAAAATTGCATTTTTTTCTTGTAAATCTGAATTAAACCTAATATTTTGTAGGCGAAAAAATATCTCGTTAAGGAAGGAAAATATATGACCGACACTTCTGTTGCGGCACAAGTAGCCGCCAAATGGCGCAAAAAGCGCGGATCTTTAATTATGGCATTGCACGAATTGCAAGATATCAAAGGATATGTTCCTTGGGACGACGCCATGGAAATGGCAAAAGATATGAATATTCCTCTGGCTCGTATCTACGAAGTTTTAACCTTTTATAACTTCTTTAAATTAGAAGCTCCTGGAAAAGCCGTTATATCAGTTTGCACCGGAACAGCCTGCTATTTGAAAGGTAACGATAAAACTTTGGAAGAATTCAAAAAACAACTTGGCATCAACGAAGGAGAAAGCACCCCCGACAAAATGTTCCACCTGCAGTGCGTTCGTTGCGTTGGCTGCTGCGGTTTGGCTCCTGTTTGTGTTGTAAACGGTAAAACCTACGGCAGAGTTACAACCGGAGATGTTTCCAATATCATTGCCGAATGGCGTAAAAAATTTGAAGAAGAAGATAAGGAGTAAGCACCATGGCTGATATGAGCGAAATTGAAAAAAGATTTGATATTCACGAAATTGCCAAGAACAAGCAACTCGAAATAGATAAATATACCTGCAACATCTATTGCTGCCACTCAACCGGTTGCAAATCTTCCGGCAGTGACGAAATATTGGATATCATGCAAAAAACCATCGAAGAGCACAATCTTCAAGACAAAGTAAGAATAGTCGCCACCGGTTGCATGGGTTTGTGCGCACAAGGTCCATTGATCAGAGTAGAGATAAAAGGACAAAAAGATATTTTGTATAAAAGAGTAGAGCCTCTCATCTCTCGCATCATTGTTACCGAACATATTATTCCTGCCTTAAAATTATCAGAAAACGAACAATTTGTTTTGCCTGAAGTTCTGCAAAAATATGTTCTTTCTCTTGACCTGCCTTTCTTCACCAAACAAGAAAAAGTTGTTTTGAAAATGGCCGGACATTTGAACCCAGAAGATATACAAGAATATATGGCCGCAGGCGGTTATTTGGCTTTGGAAAAAGTTCTAAAAACCATGACCCCCGCCCAAGTTATAGAAGAAATCAAAAAATCAGGACTTCGTGGTCGCGGTGGTGCAGGCTTTTCTACAGGCACAAAATGGGATTTTGCCTCACGAGTAAAAGCAGAAGACGACAAATTCATCATCTGTAATGGTGACGAGGGCGACCCCGGTGCATATATGGATCGCAGTATTTTGGAATCCAATCCTCACGGTGTTATCGAAGGTATGATGATTGCCGCCTACGCAATCGGCGCAACCGAAGGATGGTTTTATATCAGAGCCGAATATCCTTTGGCCGTTGAGCGCATAGAAAAAGCAATCAAAGCCTGCAAAAAGAACCGTTTGCTCGGCAACAACATTATGGGCACAAATTTCAACTTTAACATTGATATTCGTCTTGGTGCCGGTGCTTTTGTTTGCGGAGAAGAAACTGCTTTGATTCACTCCATCGAAGGCAAACGCGGCACACCTCGTCCGCGCCCGCCATACCCGACAGACAAAGGCTTGTGGCAAAAACCAAGCTGCATCAACAATGTAGAAACCCTTGCCAATGTTGCCCCAATCATTATGAAAGGCGCAGATTGGTTTTCGTCTTTCGGAACAGCCACTTCAAAAGGTACAAAAGTTTTTGCCCTCACCGGCCAAGTTGAACACTCCGGACTTATCGAAGTTCCGATGGGAACAACCATCAACGAAATCGTCAACGAAATTGGTGGCGGTGTTCCAAACGGCAAAAAACTCAAAGCCGTCCAAACCGGCGGTCCTTCCGGCGGTGTAATTCCTACAGAATACGTCAACCTGCCATTGTGCTACGAAGAGCTCAAAAAAGTCGGTTCGATTATGGGTTCCGGCGGTATGATTGTTATTGACGAAAGTTCTGACATGGTAGATTTGGCAAAATTCTACCTCGACTTTACGGTTGATGAATCTTGCGGCAAATGCGCCCCATGTCGTATCGGCGGAAAACAAATGTTGATGTTGCTGGAAAAAATCAGCAAAGGCAACGCCACCAAGGCCGACATTGAGCAACTTCGTCAAATTGCCAACGCAATGCAAAAAGCATCTCTCTGCGGTTTGGGACAAACTGCTCCAAATCCGGTGCTTTCAACCTTGCGCTTTTTCGGCAATGAATACGAAGCAATAGTGTCGAAAAACAAAGAATAAGAGGAGCTAAATTATGGGAAAATTAAAAATTGATAATCAAGAAGTTGAAGTTGCCGAAGGCACCTCTATCCTAGACGCCGCTCGCAGTGTTCAAATAGAAATTCCAACCTTGTGCAAACACCCGGATGTTGACCCGTCTGCCGGTTGCGGAATGTGTATTGTCCGTGTTAACGGACGCATCATGCGTTCTTGCTGCACACCTGTTGCTGAAGGAATGGAAGTTATTACTACCGACGCCGAACTCTTTGAAGTTCGCCGCATGGTCTTAAAATTGATTTTGAGTAACCACCCAAACTCCTGCCTTTCCTGCGCCCGTTCCGGACATTGCGAATTGCAAGATATGGCAAATGTATTCAACATCACCGACGCTCCGCTACCGAATTTGACCAAAAGAACTCCGATTGACGATTCTACCAAAGCAATCGTTCTCGACAGTTCAAAATGCATTCTCTGCGGACGCTGTGTTGAAGTATGCCAAAACAAACAAAATATCTGGGCTTTGAGCTATCTAAACCGCGGTTTGGCAACCAGAATCACCCCTGCCAACGGCATCAACTTGGAAGACAGCCCATGTATCAAATGCGGACAATGCTCTGCACATTGCCCAACCGGCGCCATTGTAGAATATGACGATACAGGCAGAGTATGGGAAATGTTGCGTGATCCGGAAATTTATACCATTGTCCAAATTGCTCCGGCAGTCAGAGTTGCCATTGGTGAAGAGTTCGGATTCAAATTCGGAGCCAACTTAACCGGCAAAACTTATGCCGCCTTGCGCCGTATGGGTTTTGACAAGGTGTTCGACACCAACTTTGGTGCAGATTTGACCATTATTGAAGAAGCCACCGAGTTTGTCCGCCGCTTTACCCAAGAACCGGAAAGCTTGCCGATGTTCACTTCTTGCTGCCCGGCTTGGGTCGATATGTTAGAGAAATTTAATTCGGATATGATTCCACACTTCTCAACTTGCAAATCTCCCCAAGCAATGGTCGGCGCTTTAGCAAAAACCTATTTTGCCGAAAAGAACGGCATTGACCCGAAAAAAATTCGTGTTGTTTCGGTTATGCCATGCACTGCCAAAAAATGGGAAATTGTCCGCAGCAAAGATATGAGTTCTTCCGGATATCAAGATATTGATGTTTCCATCACCACACGTGAATTTGCCAAAATGATTAAGCAAGCCGGTATCGATTTTTGCAACATTGCAGAAGAAGCCGCCGACAATCCTCTGGGTGAATATTCCGGTGCCGGAACAATTTTCGGTGCAACCGGCGGTGTTATGATTGCCGCCCTGCGTACTGCATATTATTACATTACCGGACAAGAGCTGGCTCAGCCGAACTTTACCGACATTGAAGGTTTGGAAGGTATCAAAGAAACCACCGTAACCATCAACGGCAAAGATATTCGTATTGCTGTTGCTCACGGTGTCGGCAATGTGGAAATTATCTTGGATAGAATCCGTCAAGCCAAAGCCAACGGCGAAGAGTTGCCTTATCACTTTGTGGAGGTAATGGCTTGCCGCGGCGGATGCGTTGCCGGTGGCGGGCAGCCACGTGTTATCGGCGCACCCTTTGCCAAACCTTATGGTATTACTGATGAAATCAGACAAAAACGTGCCAATGGTTTGTTTGAAGAAGATTTGAACGCCAAAAACCGCTTTTCACACCACAACGAGTCGATTAAAACCTTATATAAAGATTTTATTGGTCAAGCCGGTGGCGAAAAAGCACATCATCTCTTGCACACACACTACACACCGAGAGATATGTATAAAAGCAAATAACTTAAAAAAGGCGCCCTCAACCGGCGCCTTTTTTTTCGACCTATATTCTTTGACAAACAAGTTATCACATGGTAGAATTGTGCAATAGTCAGCAAACTTTAGGAGAAAAGAACCATGGATAAAGTGGATGAATTTGATATTTTCGGGACAGGCCCAGAAAGTAGGCAAAAGCACGAAACATTAATGAAATTTCTTGATAGAGAAAGACAAAATAACCCTCAAGAAGTTACCCAAAGAGAAATCGATCTAATCAATAGATTGGATGAAAACAGCTGTATGTTGTTCAATCCTCTGGAAATAA
>JAGCFG010000124.1 GCA_017650255.1 Alphaproteobacteria bacterium
CCTTTCGAGCCGAAAGAGTTGATTTTGAGAATAAAAAATGTTCTGCGACGCTCGTCTCAACCTGTAGAAAAAACGAATACTGTTTTGGATTTTTCGCATTGCCAATATGATTTGGACAAGAAAGAGTTGACAGATAAAAAGGGGAGGATAATACATATTACCCCAGTTGAGCAGACTATGTTGTCGCTTTTGGGGCAAAAATCTGGTCAGATATTCAGCCGTGATAAGTTGGCGGAATTGCTCGGTGCCGGACAAGGTTTGCGTTCTATTGATGTTCAGGTCACCAGATTGCGCAAAAAGATTGAAAAAGATTCTAAAAATCCGCGCTATTTGCAGACGGTGCGAGGAAAAGGTTATATATTGTTGACAGAATAAAGGAGAAAGAAATGCATTTAAGTTTTCCAGGTAAAGTTGATGATATGTTAAAATATATAAGAATTAAATGTATGCCTAAGACTTTGTTTTTTAGGACAATGATGCTTATATTTGTTCCCTTAATTGTGGTCCAAATTGTTTCGATTGTGGCCTTTTTTAATGGTTCTTGGGGGAGGGTCGGACGCAGGCTTTCGGGAAATTTGACTTCAAATATTACATTTGCAATTCAGTTGGCAGAGCAGGCTCCGGAAAAGCTTGAAGAAATACAGAGTTTGCTGAACAAAAATTTTGATATGGAGATGAAATATTTTGATAACGAGGCAAAACATGATGTTATCAGAAAAGTGCATCGCAATAATAAGATGGTTACGGGATTTTTGGAAGAATCTCTCAATAAGGCTTTTCCCGATGATATTACGAGCTTGTATATCAAAAAGAATAATTTGGTAGTTTTTGTTGAGAAGCCGGATGGTTTATATCAGTTTGTTACAAATTCGAAGAATATTTTTTCTACCTCTATTTTTGGGTTTATGATTTGGATGGTTGGAACATCATTGCTTTTGTTTATTGTGGCGGTTGCATTTTTGCGGATTCAGGTTCGCTCTATTGCTGATTTGGCGACGGCTGCAGAAAATTTTGGTAAAGGTATTGATGATAAAAACTTTAAGCCTTATGGATCTTCCGAGGTTAGAAAAGCAGGTATTGCTTTTATTAAGATGAAAGAACGTATTCAACGGCAAATCAGCGAAAGAACGCAGATGTTGGCCGGTGTTTCGCATGATTTGCGAACTCCATTGACAAGAATGAGGCTGCAGCTTGCTTTGTTGCCAGATGTGCAAAAAGATGGAGCTTTGGATAAAAATGAGTTTTTGCAAGATATTGCAGAAATGGAAAAAATGTTGGAGGGGTATCTCGCTTTTGTCAGCGGTGAGGGCGGCGAGCAACCTACTTTTGTTGACCTTAATGAGATGATTTTGAGTATTATCAATAAGTTCAGAGTTTCTAACAAGGCATTAATAAGATATTCTACAAATGACCAAGTCAGTGCGGTTCAGGGACGTGAACAAGCTTTGAAGCGTGCACTTACAAATATTATCGGCAATGCTTTTAATTACGGCAAGACAATTGCTGTTAATTTGGAGGCTGTAGGCGGAAAGGTTGAGATTGTGGTTGATGATGACGGTCCTGGAATTCCTCCTGATAAGCGAGAAGATGTATTTAAGGCTTTTTATAGATTGGAAAATTCCCGTAATAAAGAGACCGGAGGTGTAGGATTGGGTTTGTCGATTGCGAAAGATGTTATTACATCGCACGGCGGAGTTATTGAGTTGCAAGATTCACCGATAGGAGGCTTGAGGGTTCTCATCCGCATTCCCTTATAACTCTCATATACGAAAATATGTTTTTCGGTAGTGAATATATTTTTCGGACAGGTGAAAGTTGTTTTTTTGAGGATATACAAAGATGGAAAAAGAGCAAAGTGATGATTTGGACAATTTTTTGAAAGATGCCCCAAATGATGTAAAGATTGATTTGGATGATGATAGTCCGGTTAATCTGGATGGTCTTTTGTCTGATGATGATATTGAGTATATCTCGCCTGATCCGGCGGATGATGAGGATGTTGCTCATAGTTATACTGATGACGATGCTGTTTTTAACGATGAAGATTTGCATTTGGATAAAGCAACAGATTTTAATGATTTTAATATGAATAGTTTAGATATGGCATTAAAATCTTTTCAAGAGGCACGCAGAGGAAGAGTTTTTTCGGCCAAAAAAGAGGACAATAAAGCTGATAAGAAGGCTGTGGTTGCGGATAACAAAGTGGAAAATGTCGCTCCAAAAGATGAAGATGTGCAGTTGGATGATTTGGCAGAGATAGATAATAAGCCTTTTAAATTTGAAGATGATTTGCCAGAGGTTAAAGGTGATTTGCCAATAATTGAAAAGGAGCAGGATGAGGATTTCCCAGTAAATAGGGATGTACAAACTGAAGGAGAGCCGGTAGTTGAAGAGAAACCTGTTGATGATTTTTCGGTGATTGAAGATGAGCAAGTTGAAGAGGAGCCGGTAGTTAGAGAAGAGCAGAAAGAGAATGTTGAGGATGAACCTGTGACTGAGAATGATACGTCGGTGTCTTTTGATGACTTGCCGGAGGTTGAAGAAGAGATAGTTGCTGAAAATGAGAAATTCTTTAGAAGAGGATTTATCACAGAAAATGAAAAATTAGATAAAAATATCAAACTTTGGAACGATGCAACTGATAAAGTTAAGAGCTTGGTTCTAAAGAAAATGGATATTTTAA
>JAGCFG010000125.1 GCA_017650255.1 Alphaproteobacteria bacterium
GCAAGTTCCACAGCTGGAGAAAAGTAATATCTTCTGATATAAAACCTCAAAAGCTCCTCATTCCACAGCTCAAGAAATTTTTCTTCTGCGCCGTTGGAAAAATACCCGCCTTGCATATATTCCTTCAACAGCTCGGCATTATTCATCTCGATAAGTTTGAGTTGGAGCTTTGTAGAAATTACATTGTTTTTCACAAACAACTTCAACAACTCAACATCTCCTGTTTCAAAAAGCATATCGACAGTGTGAGAATAAGCAATATATCTTTTCCAATAAAAATTGAGCAAAGCAATATTGCGCAGGGAGATCATTTTACATTCCAACTCCGAAGAAGCCAGTTTGTAGTGCTTTACATAAAGTTTCAGCCACAAAACCGGATCTTCAAAGTCAAAAATCATAAATTGCTCTTCTTCCGAAAGCAACTTTTTGGCTTTGATTTTTGCCTGAATTTTCTTTTCCATAATTATATGTATTAATAGATAAGTTTCAATGCCGCACATAAAAACAGATTATTTATTTTTTGTCAAGTTTTTATCTTGCATAAAAAAACAACCTCCGGCAAATACCGGAGGTTGTAAAGTTAGTTCATAAGGGAAATGTAGTACTGCCACGCATGGTCGCCAAATTGGTGATTGCGCAAATACGTCTTGATCAGTCTGGCGTTGTTTCGTTCAATAAATACAATCTCTGCCAATTCAGAGAGCTGGTACTTGATAACGTACTTTTCGAGTAAATCGGCATCGGCATCTTTCACAAAGGCTACCTCCGCATCTTCAAAGAAGCTTTGGTGTTCAATAAAAGCACCAAGTGCTTTTTTATCTCCCCACTCCCAAAGCATGACCTGAGCTCCTTTGCACAAAGGACGACTGCCCCTTTCAAAATACAGAGAGAGCAGGTCGAGGTTATGCCGACTTACCAGCACAATCTGTTGATTGTCGCTTTCAAGGAAGTGCCGCTGCATATACGCATACAACAGCTCCCCGTCCAAAGGCACTTTCGATGACAGAAGCATAAGCACCGTAACATCAGCGAGAAAATAGTTCTTGTCCACAATATACTTGCGTTTAAGCTCCATATTTCCTCTAGTGGAGAACATAGCCAACTCGGCTTTTGAGGTTAGCCTGCGATTGTCGATGTAGTCAGCAGCAGATTTTGGCCACGAAGTTACCATAATTACTTCGTTTTCCGGAGACAATGTAAGATACTTGGCGCAAATGGGCTGCCATGCATAGTAGGGCTTATCTGCGTCGGTAAAAATCTTATTGACGATTTCTCCGTACAAGCTTTTGTTTACAGAACAATATTGTTCGAACAGCTTTTCGTCATTAAGTTCGAGCAATATTTCCTCATGAATAAGTCCCCAATGCTTGATGTATTGGGCAAGCAACTCTTTACATTCTGGCATTGCAAAGAGCCTGAGTTCTTGTTCTCCGGTAAGCCAGTCTCCCTTTTTTACTCTTTTTCTAATGATAGCATCATTGAATTTTGTGATGATTTTCTTAAACATAATGATATATTTTAATTAATAAATAACTTTCGACATCTGCAAATTGAAGCACAATTTTTAATTTTTGTCAAGTTTTTTCGAAAAATCATAAAAAAAACACCCTCAAGCCAAAAGGCAAGAAGGTGTTATTTTCTCAATCGTCGCAAACTTCGACGGTAGACCATTTGTTGACATGAGCCTGCACCACTTCGGCATCTGCAACATTGAACATCAAGAACCTCGCTTTTTTGTGCAAGTGATGTTTTCTCACATAATAGCGCAGTAAAGAGGTGATGTTTTTTCCGACAAAGACAAGCTCTAATGGTGCCGTAAAAGCATGGTTCGTAATATATGCCCGTATCATCTTTTGACTGCCGTTTTCCAGCAAATATTCCTGCACATTCGGATCAAGATACCAGTTATCAAAATATATCGTCAACAACCGGAGATTGCGAAGATTAATCAGTCTTATCTGATTTTCCTCCGAAAGAAGATTATGTCTTACATATATTTCCAATGCGGGAATATTTTTTTCCTCAAACATATACTCAATTGTAGAAGCCTTGGGGGTGTATTCGCGAAAATAAAAATTGAGCAGACTGGCATTTGCCAACTCTACCATCCTTTTCTCCACTTCAGGAAAGTAGATTTTGTAGAATCTCATGTAGAGCCTCAGCCATTTTGCCGGCTCTTCCATCTCAAAAATTGCCAACTGCTCGTACAAAGAAAGCGAGTGACCTTTTTTGATTTTTCTCTGAATAACTTGCTGTTCTCTTTTTTCATTCATAATATATAAAATTTAATAATTTTTCTTAGTGGACAAAATAACAGGGTAATTTGTAATTTGTCAAGTGCTGATTTTAGATTTTTTGCTAACAAAAATATATTGACTTTTACTGCCGATTATACAAAATAATCTAAGAAAACAGCAGAGGAGATAAAAATGAAATTTATGCTTTATGTTTTGACAGGAATCCTTATATCATCACAGGCTTTGGCACAAAATATAAAATACGGATACAATGCCCAAGGCGACTATGTCCCCACCGAAATTGACGGCCAACGTGTAGAATACGGCTACAATGCTCACGGTGACTATGTCCCAACCTCTATCGGTAACAAAAAAGTTGAATATGGCTACAACGCACAAGGTGATTATGTCGCAACCTCTGTCGGTGACGATCGCATTGGTTATGGCTACAACTCGCAAGGTGACTATGTTCCGACATCCGTCGGTGACGATCGCATCGGTTATGGGTACAATGCAAAGGGTGACTATGTACCGACTTCTGTTGGCAACAATCGCATTGGCTACGGATACAACTCAAAAGGTGACTATGTTCCGACCTCCATCGGCAATCACCATTAAAGCTAAAAAAATAAAAGTAGCGTAATTGCCAAGCAATTATTCGTCATAACAAAAACACCCTCTCGCCATAAAGCAAGAGGGTGTTAGTTTCACTCTTTGTTTGCGCAGATTTCAAAAAGTTTCACATTACTTGTCTTAAATATCTCAAGCTTTGCGCTGTTTCCCAGCCCATGCCTTTCGACATACATTTTCAACAGTTCTTCATCCTGCGTTTGTACAAGCCGCACCTGAGCATTGTCAAACAATTCGTAACGGCAGATAAAATACTTAATCAGTTCCCTGTTTTGCAAATCAATCAGGGCTGCCTGAGAAGTATCCCAGCTAAGCCCATGAAAGTCGATATAAGTTTTGATATACTGCTCATTACCAGATTTAATCAACTGTACCAGCGGGTGAGGATAAAGCGTATGCATTCGAATATACGGAATAATCACATTCCTCGAGCATACTTTGAGCATAATTCCCTCGGCGTCATAATTGAGCTCGCGCAACTCAATATAATAATTGATTAAATCCTCATTGTTGCGGCGAACAAGCTCACATTCAACCTCATGAGCCAGCTCGTGCAAGCCGACATAGTGCTTGAAAAACTCTTCATTGTCGAGCAGCGCCAATTGTGCCGGCTCACGCAACGAAAAAAATTTGACGAACCACTCAAACAATTCAAAAGAGTTGAAGTTCACCATCAGAACTTCATTTTCGGGAGACAAACTGATATGCTTGAGCAATTTGAAATTTTTCTGCTCAAACAAATAAAGCAAATCTTTGTCCGATATTGGTCTTTTACCGGTAAAGATTTTCCATTTAATCCTAAATTTTTGTTTATCCATAATAATATGTTTATAGTGAAAAATAATATTTATCTTCCGGCAAATTTAACAATATATTTAACTGATTGTCAATTTTTTAAAACAAAAAACCCTCCGCACCAAAGGCAAGAGGGATAAAAGCAGATAAAAATTAGGACAATTTGTTGAAATAAATCCGCAAAAACGACAGATTTTTCTCTTTAATCAAGAACATTACTGACTTGTCATGCAGCATGCGCCGCCTCACATAATGCTTGAACAAAGGATAGTTTCCCATGGCAACCATGTCCAACTCGACATCTTCCTCAAGCTTGCCGCCGTTGTCCATATAACAGGCAAACAAAGAGATATACCCTTTTTCCGGCTTTAGCAGCTCAAGCTGAGCCGCACGACATAGATATCGATGTATTCTGATATACCTTTTTGCCAGCACCCTGTCATATCTGACAAGCGACATTTCAGCCTGTTCGGACAGTTCATACTTGTCAATATATACAGCAACGCAATCCCGGTAGATTTTCGGTTTTACAACCAGCGTATCGGCATTGACCAGCAAAGCATCACAATCCAACTTTTGGCCGGACCTTACATAAATTGCCAACAAAGTTGCATCAGGCAAAAGAAACATGGCCTTTTGTGCCTCTTTACACAGCTTAAAGCCACGCAGATAAAGGCGGAACTTTACCTCATTGTTGGATTTTACCAGCATTACCTGATATCTTTCCGGCAATGTCTCGCAACACTCAAGCAACAACGTCCAAGGAGCAATATCTTTACTTTTAATAATTTTGATAATGGTATCATCTGACAACAGACGCTTTTGACAATACTCAATTAATGTTCCCCTCATATCGTGTGTAACAAGCCACCATTCTTCTTGCGGGGACAATACTTCCTCAGATTTTACTTTTTTTACAATTCTGTTCATAATGATAATATTTAGATTAATAATAAATTCCATTACCGAACAGCAAAGCAAATTTTACAGCCCCTGTCAACCACTTTTCTCAACAAAAACACCGGCATTTCGCATATTGGAAATGTCGGTGTTGTTTTTCTTAAAGATTATTCAAGAAAAAAGTTTGGGCAATAACTTTCCAAACCTTGTCGTCGAAATCTCTCTTTTTGTCGTAATAGGCAATCAAATCCTTATTGAGCGTCTTAACGAGAAGCACTTGAGCATTGGGGCACAAATTGTAGAGGTCAATAAAGAACTCAATAATCTCCACATCACCTTTCCGGATTAAGTCTTCTTGTGCCTCATCCCCCAGACCGTGCTGGCAGATATAGTTTGCAATCATGCCGTCGGGGCAGGTCAAAACCAACTTTTTCTCAGCTTTGGAACCGAAGGAGCAGTGTTCAAAATAGCACTCCACAAACCTTTCTCCTCGCTCAAAAAGCAGTTCTTCTGCATCAAGAGAAAGGTCTTGCGTAGAAACAAGCTTCAGCGCCACATCTGCGTCGCCGTTTTTGATAAGCTCACACACAAAGTCTTCGCAAGGCTCATGCCACCCGACATAGTCCATCAACAAATCTTTGTTGTTGAGCTTCAAAAGCTCCATCTCCTGAGGGTTTTCGTCACAATCAGAATACCCGCCCAGCCTCCAGTGTTGAATATATTTCTTAATCAACCCGACCTTGCCGGACTTCAGCAAATACATCTCTCCTGATGGGCTCAGACCTTCGCTGGCGTCGATATACTCCCAAATCTCGTCATCAGTGGCTTTTTTGAGAAAAAGCACCTCCTCATCATCGCCAAGATAAAACTCGCAGGCATATTCCTTGCAAAGCTTGGAACTTCTTGTCTCTATCAGGGCTTTGAAAGCCTCATCGCAAAGCTCATGTTTTTGAACATATGTAAGAACGAGGTTATCAGACGCTGTTTTCACAAACTCAAGCTCGAGATCGTCTTCGTCAAAAGCATAAGTGCTCACAAACTTTTCGAGCAACTCTTCATTACCGGCTTTCAAAAGTTCTCTTTGTACCGGCAGACAAAGCCTGTTGTAGTGAATGTAATGTTTGGCCAAATCTTTTGATTTTTCGGCAAACAGTTTGCGCTCCGCTTCTTCGGAAAGGCTGCGAGAGCTCGTGTAACAGGCAATCAAATTGTCGCTTCTGTTGAGCAACGCAAGATGAGCACCTTCGGGGAAAGATTGCATTTTCATGTAATGACGAACCAGCTCATCACTACCACACTCAAGGAGAATTTCAGACTCCTCAACAGAAAGACGAGTTCTTCTTTTTCTCGCCTTCGCTTTTACGATTAACTTTTTGATAAAATCCATAACAATAATATTTTTGGTGAATAAATAATTCAAAGTGTGGACAAAAATAACATATTTTTTTTAAAAGTCAAATAAAAAAACCGGCAAGAAGCCGGTCATTACTACAGTCCGATATGAATTTTTGTCATAAAGAGCTGCCACGCATGATTGCAGAGTTCAAAGTTGTTCAGATAAGTCTTAACCAGATTCCAATCATAGTTTTTCACCAACTCAATTTGCGCTCCGTTTGTAAGCTGCCAACGCTGACAATACTCATTGATAATCTCAAAAGTAGCCTTCTTGAAAAAATCAATTTGCAACCTTTCTGTAAAAAAAGGATGATACTTCACATAAAGCTCCAACAATTCTTTGTCGTTGCTTTCCAACAACTTTTCCTGAGCTTCGGCACAAAGGTTGTGCTCTTTGATATAAAGCACAATATAATCTCTGTCGAGACCAAACAGCTCCAGCTGCAGCGGAACATCCAAAGATGTTTTTTCCAAATAACAGAGAATCACATCTTTTTTGCCGGAATAAAGCAGCTTTTTTTCTGCCGCATAGCACATTTTACCGCGCTTTACATACTGCTTAATTAACTCGTTGTTTTGAGTGTAGGGTAGGCAC
>JAGCFG010000126.1 GCA_017650255.1 Alphaproteobacteria bacterium
ATGAATTTGACAATTATAAAGTTTTTAAGCAGTTTGAAAGAGTGGTTTCGGTTCCGGTTTATATGGGCGTTGAAAAGAATGTGGATTTGTCGGTGAAAGACGATGTGGTTGTAACTTTGCCACGCAATGCGGTAAAAACAGCTAAATTTACTGTCAATTACACAAAACCTGTAAAAGCTCCGATAAAACAGGGCGATAAACTTGGAGAAGTTAAGATGGAGGTTGAGGGGCAGCCGGTGCGCTCAATTCCGTTGTATGCAGATCAAAAAGTTGATAAACTTGGCTTTTTCGGACGTATTAAGAGCAATATAACTTATTTTTTGTTTGGAAAATAAAAAGATGAGCGGTCGGTTTATTACCTTTGAGGGAGGAGAAGGTTGCGGCAAAACCACACAGATTGCCCTGTTAGTTGAATATTTGAAAGCCAAAGGGATTGAGGTTGTGGTTACTAAAGAGCCGGGTGGAACTCCCATTGGGCAAGAGTTGCGTAAAATGCTTTGTACCGGTGATAAGGACAAGTTTGATGCGGTCGCTGAGGCTTTGCTTTATTATGCGGATAGAAGGATTCATATGCAACAGAAGGTTTTGCCGGCCTTGAAGAGCGGAGCATGGGTGGTGAGTGATCGTTTTGCCGACTCTACCATGGCTTATCAGTATTACGGGTATAATAAAAGACTGTCAAAAGAGATGTTGGACAAGCTTTATGAGATGACTGTCGGTGATTTTTATCCGGATTTGACAATTATACTTGATATTGACCCAAAAATCGGTTTGGCTCGTTCATTTGCGAGAAATAACCTTAGTGATGCAAAAGAAACAAGGCATGAAAGCCGAGAAACCGAATTTCACGAAAATTTGCGCCGCGGTTTTTTGGAGATTGCGAAGACTGCAGAAAGATATGCGGTTTTGAATGCAGATATGAGTGTTGATGATTTGCATGAGCGAGTGGTCGCTTTGGTGGAGAAGAGGTTTTTTTGATGGTTGAGGCAGACAACATAACTCCGCAGAATAACTTTTTTTTGATGGGACAGGAAGAGGCGGAAAAAGTTGTTTTGGAGGCATATAAAAATAATAAGCTTCATAATTCGTGGCTGATTTCCGGCGAAAAAGGGATTGGTAAGGCGACATTTGCTTATAAATTTGCACGTTTTTTGCTGAGCGATAAAAAAGGAACCGAAACGATAAATACCAGTCCGGACAGTCATGCAAACAAGTTGATTTCAAGCGGTTCGCATCCGGATTTGAAGGTGGTTGTGCGCGACTATATTGAGAATGACCGTAAAAAGATTTTGAAGGCGATAAAGGCCGGTGAGCCAATGAGCGACGAAGAGCTGAGCAATTTGAAAAAATCTGCTTTTATCAGAATTGGCGATGTTCGCACGATTAATGAGTTTATGTCAAAGAAATCGGCGCAAGACGGGTGGAGAATTGTGATTGTTGACAGTATTGATGATATGAATACTGAGGCGGCAAACGCATTGCTGAAGATTTTAGAGGAACCGCCGGCAAAAAGTATGATTATGCTGATCAGCCACAATGTCGGAAAGCTTTTGCCAACGATAAAATCGCGCTGCGCAAAGTTGGTTTTGCGACCGCTTGATGACAATGTTGTGATTAGTTTGCTCAGAAGATATCGTCCGCAACTCTCGGAAAAAGAGATTACGGGGATTGCAAAAATTTCGTCAGGCAGTATCGGAAAGGCTTTGAGGTATGCTGATTGCGGAGCTTTGAAGGTTTATGACGAGTTGCAGAGAGTTGTTTTTTCTGGACGGAATTTTAAGATTGAGGATTTGCTCGACTGGGTTGATGCGGCGGCTAAGGATGATGAAAGTTTCGGTTTGTCGCAAGAGTTGATATTAAAGTTTTGTTCTGATAATGTTGTTACAAGCAAAAATGTGGAAGAAACCGCGTTGCTGTGGGATGATGCGATGCATATTTTTAAGCAGTGCGACAGTTTGAATATGGACAGAAAGCATGTAATGATTAATATTGTTGCTAAGTTGTGTAATTTGAATTGAGGATTGAGATGTTAGTTGATAGTCATTGTCATATAGACTTTAACGATTTTGAAGATGATATTGAGGACGTGATTAATAATATGCGGCAAAACGGAGTGACTGCTGCGCTTAATGCTGGGAACAGCTTTGAAGGTTTTGAAGATCAATTGAAGTTGTCGGAGAAATATCCTTTTATTTATACGGCAGTTGGGGTTCATCCTCATAATGCTGACGAATATCCTGAAGTTACGGCAAAAGATTTGCTTGAGAGAACCGAGCATAAAAAGGTTGTGGCAATCGGTGAGTGTGGTTTGGACTATTATTATGATTACAGCACAAAAGAAAATCAGATAAGATTGTTTAGGGAACATATTGTTGCTGCGCAGGAAAGCGGTTTGCCGTTGGTGATACATACGCGCGATGCTGATGATGATACAATTGCAATATTGAAAGAAATGTATGAAGAAAAGCCTTTCAGCGGAGAGATTCATTGTTTTTCTTCTTCTAAAGAATTGGCGGATTTTGCTCTTTCTATCGGGTTTTATATTTCGGCTTCCGGCATAATTACCTTTAATAAAAGCGGAGATTTGAGAGATATATTTGCGCAAGTGCCTGATGAAAAATTGTTGGCAGAGACGGATTCTCCGTTTTTGGCACCGGTACCGCTGAGAGGGCACAGAAACGAACCGGCAAATGTGAAATATGTTGTTGAAAAATTGGCGCAGATAAAAAATTTGCCATGGGAAAAAGTGGCAGAAATAACTACTAATAATTTTTATAAATTATTTAGAAAGGCCAGTGATAAGGGGAGGTATGAATACTGATGTATAAAGTGACTATTTTGGGCAGCGGAGCTGCTCCCGGAGTGCCGTCTATTGCTTTGGGGTGGGGAAGATGCAATGCTGCGAATCCAAAAAACTGCAGAACAAGGACTTCTACATACATTGAGTATAACGGAATTAAGCTGTTGGTTGATACTTCGCCGGATTTGCGTTGGCAGTTGTTGCAAAACCACATAAGTTCTTTGGATGGGGTTTTGTATACGCACTCTCATGCCGATCATTTGCACGGAATTGATGATTTGCGCGAGATAAACAGGTTGAAGAGGACAAGTCTTAATTTTTATGCAACAAAAAGCACGGTAGATGTTATTGAGCGCAGTTTCCCTTATTTGTTGGCAAAAAGAGAAAAAGAGAATAATATTTCAATGCAACCGAGTTTGATTGCAAATGAAGTTTTTCATTATAAAGAATTTTATATTAATGGGATGAAGATTGTGCCAATCAGATTGTTGGGACATGTGTTGCCTTCTACCGGATATATATTTAATGATGGAGAAGTGGTTTATGTTGCCGATTATCGCAGCATTGAAGAAGAGGCGTTTAAGTTTATTACAAAGCCGGTTAAGTTGGTGATTTTGCCGTTGACAACAATAGAGGGGTCGCATTTCCATGCCAGCTTTGAGGAGATTATGCGCGATGTTGACAGACTTGCTCCAAAAATGGCAATAATTAACCATATGGCTTCTGAGTGTGATTATGATGAGATTGAAAAAATTACACCGGAAAATGTTGAGCCGGGATATGACGGGATGACTGTGGAGTTTGAGTGATGAGTGAGAGATTGTTGTGTATATATCATATTGCTGACCACGACGGAAAAGGTTCGGGGGCGGTGGTCAAAAGTGTGTATCCGGAGGCGGAGTTCTTGGGACTTAATCACGATATGGATATTCCTTATGAAAAGATTGAGGAATATGAGAGAGTTGTGGTTTGTGATTTTGCTTTGCCGGTTGACTATATGTTTGAGATGAGCAAGAAAAAAGACTTTGTTTGGATTGATCATCATGTTTCGGTAATTGAGGAGTATGAACGCAAGCTCTTAAAGGGAGAAACACCGATTAAAGGTTTGAGAAAAGTCGGAACGGCAGCAATGGAGCTTTGTTGGCGATATTTTTATCCGCAAAAAGAAGTCCCTTTGGGAGTTGTGCTTTTGGCAAAAAACGATTTGTTCGATTTGCGTGATGAGAGAGTGCGTCCTTTTGAATATGCAATGCAATCATTGGGAGTTAATGCTCCTCAAGATGAAGTTTGGCAAAAGCTTTTTAAGGGTGAGCTTGATATTGATAAGATGGTTGAAGAAGGAAAAAGAATTTTGGCTTGGATAAACGTGCGCAATTATAGGCTGGTGAGAGGCATGGCGTTTGAAAGTGAGATAGATGGTTTGAAGTGCATCTGCGCAAATATGCCGCAAGGGTATTCTTCGTTTTTTGATTCTGTGCCGGAAAGAGATAAATATGATGTTATGATAAATTTTTATATGAATAAGAGGAGAAAGTGGAATTTATCTTTTTATTCAGACAAGGCAGATGTAGATGTGTCAAAATTGGCGGCGAAATTCGGTGGAGGCGGGCATAAAGGTGCAGCCGGAGCTTCGGCTTTGGACGAGTTGCCTGATTTTTTGCGTAAAAATATGGGTTAAGCTTTAGTGTTTGAGAGGATTGGAATATGAAAAAGATTGTTAGATTTTTGGTAAATTTGTTGAGAAAGATTGTCAGAGCAATCATTTATCCTTTTCGCAAGCTGTTGTTTTGGCTGTTGCTGATTGTGCTTGCCGGAGTTTATTTTTTTCCAGTCATAAAGTATAAGATTGCATATACTGATGTTGTAGATTGGTACAAAGGCAAAATTTATAAAATTCAAGAAGAAAAAGCAAAACCGACGGTGAAAAAAGGTACGGATCAGCTGGTGTATATGGAAACTGTGCCAGAGGTTGTGACTGTTGGTCGCAGAAGTTTCGGTCAGCCTAAAGGGGCAGCTGTAGTTAGAGGAGTTGACGTTTTGAAACAGCAATCGGAGGATGTGGTTGCTTTTGATGCTGAAGAGGAAAGAGCTGTTGGTGGACCAGACGGGGTGCAAAAAACAGAGGATAAGTTTGAGCAGAAAAATGTTTCGGGATTTGCTCCAATTCAGGATAAAAAGTCTTTTGTGAAAGAAAAGAAGGAGCCTAAAAAACTGTCTATATCCGCAGGTGAATATTCTGGACTTGATTATTTGAAAGAACCGGTAACAGTTGAGGGTGCTGCAAAAGTTGTGAATGTGAATGAGGTTGTTGTCGGTGATACTTATGTGTTCTTATATGGAATATATGCCAATCCGAGAACGGAAAACGGAGTTAAAGGCGCGGTATTCTTGCGTTCTGTTTTGAAGAATGAAAGAGTAAAGTGTGAAATTTTGGCTCATGTTGTCGGGGACGGTACAGCAACAGCTGAATGTTTTGTCGGACAAGAAAGTATTAATCAAATGTTGGTTGATGAGGGCTTTTCTAAAAAAGTGCCTGTAAAATAAAAGGGAAAAAAGATGTGGCAACCTGTTTTGATGTTTAACGGATATTTTATAAGCGTTCTCGGTACGGCAATGCTGTTGGTGGGGGCATATGATATGTATGAAACCTCATCATCTTGGTCATATTTTTTAAGTGCGGCATTGCTTGCGCTTTTTATCGGGTGGGGGCTGTTGCTCTCTAATAAAACCGATAGTCACACTTTGAGCATGAAACAAGGGTATTTGCTGACGGTTACAAGTTGGGTGAGTATGAGTTTTGCGGCGACGCTGCCTTTTGTCTTTTATGACAGCAATTTGAGTTTTGCTGACGTTTTTTTTGAGACGGTTTCGGGCATAAGCGGTACGGGAGCGACTGTTTTTGCCGATGTTGAAAGTTTGCCTAAACAAATTTTGCTGTGGCGTTCTATCTTGAACCTTTTGGGTGGTATCGGAGTGGTAATTTTTGCATCTGCATTGTTGCCGTTTTTGGGAATTGGCGGTATGCAGATTTTTCAGCGAGAAAATTCCGATGTTAATGACAAGTTTATGCCGAAGTTTCACTATATAGCAAAGCGGATAATTTTGGTATATGCGGTTTTGGTGGCTGTTTGTGTTCTTTGTTTGTATTTTGCCGGAATGAATTGGTTTGATGCAATAAATCATGGCTTTTCGGCTGCGGCGACCGGTGGTTTTTCAACCAAAAATAACTCAATAGCTTTTTATGACAGTCCGAAAATTGAGGCGGTTATTGTACTTTTTATGTTGTTGTCAGCATTGCCCATGACTTTTTATGTGATGTTGCTGCAAAATAAGACCGAGCAATCTGTGAGAGCTGCACAAGTCGGGGCGTTTATTAGGGCGGTAGCGATTTCTGTCTTGATAATGGCTCTTTGGTTAAGGTTTAAGGGAATATACAGCAGTTTTGCAGAGGCTCTGCGATATGCTGCTTTTAACGTCGTTTCGGTTATTACGACTTGTGGATTGTCTTCGGCAGATTATCTGACTTGGGGAAGTTTTGCGGTGTTGTTTTTTGCAATTATTATGTTTGTAGGAGGATGCAGCGGTTCGACCACGGGGTCTATTAAAATTTTCCGTTGGCAGGTTTTGGCATCTTTTTTGAAACAGGCTATGATTTTGGCAATTGAGCCGAAGAGAATGGTTGTTTTGAAAATTAAACAATTTGTTATTGACAACCAGGTGGTTGCTTCGGTTATGATATTTGTAACCATGTTTTTTGCAACGGCAGGAATTTTGATTTTATTGTTGGCATTGACCGGAGTTGATGCCGCAACTTCAATGGCTGCAGTTTTTGGTTGCATTACAAATGTGGGACCGAGTTTTATTGATAGCTTGGGACCTAGTGGTAATTATGGCGATTTTTCGCCTTTTGTAAAATATGTATTGGCGGCGGCAATGTTGTTGGGAAGATTAGAAATTTTAACAATTTTGGTTGTCTTTACTCGCAATTTTTGGAGGAGATAAAAAATGGCTGGATATGTTGAAGGCAGTATGGCAAAAGATGAGTTTGTGAAGGTTAAAGCAAAGTACCATTGGCTCGTATGGTTGAAATTTTATTTCAATTTGTTGTTTTTCGGCGGTGTAGCAGTCGCCTGTTTGGTGGCCGGAGTTAATATGTATTCCAATGACAATGTTGTTTTTGCTATTATTTTTGGTGTAATTGCGTTATTGATGGCAATATATGTTTTGTTTACTTTTCTTAAATTAAAACTTACGGAAATGGCTTGCACAAATCGCAGGGTTATTTTTAAGTCTGGTATTGTTTCGCTGAAAACTGCAGAGGTTAAGGTTGATAAAATTGAGTCTATTCAAATCGAACAAACTTTTTGGGGCAGAATTTTAGGTTGCGGTAATATTATTTTTTCGGGAACGGGGACAACAAAAGTTGAATTTTTCAATGTGAGCAGACCGTGGAAAATTAAAACCGAAATAGAGGAGGTTTTATCAGACAGTCCTGCAGCAAAAACAGAAGATGAAGATTAGATTAAAAAAATACCGCCTCGGCGGTATTTTTTTGTGATAATTAAAGTTATTATATCAACTTTATTGTATCTTGCGCGATTACAAGTTCTTCGTCTGTCGGAATGACAAAGACTTTGACTTTTGAATCGGCTGTGGAAATGCGGGTTATTTGTCCGCGCTTTTTATTTTCTTCTTCGTCAAGAGTAATGCCGAGATAGGCCAAGCGATTGCAAACAAGTTTGCGAACTTCGGCACCATTTTCGCCAACACCGCCCGTAAACACAATGGCATCAACTCCACCCATGGCCGCGATATAGGCACCGATATATTTAACAATGCAGTAGCTATAAACCTGCATTGCAATAATGGCTTCTTGGTCGCCGGCAAAATATTTGACCTCAACATCACGGTTGTCAGAAAGTCCACACAAACCGAACATTCCGGATTGTTTGTTCAACATCTTGTCAACTTCGTCGATGCTCTTGTTTTGTGTTTTCATAATATAAAGCGGGATATATGGGTCCAGATCGCCGCAGCGTGTTCCCATGACAACACCGGCAAGAGGGGTGAAACCCATTGAGGTATCAATGCAAATGCCGTCTTTGACAGCAGCAATTGAGGCGCCGTTACCAATGTGGCAAGTGATAACTTTGCTGTGCTCAGGGTTGCCCAGCAATTCGATGGCTTTTTGCGATACGTATAAATGTGATGTTCCATGCATGCCGTAGCGTCTGATTTTGTAATCTTTGTATTGATTTTTGGGAAGAGCATACATGAAGGCTTCGGGTTTCATGGTTTGGTGAAAAGCCGTGTCGAAAACTGCTACCTGTTCAATGTTTGGCAAAAGGTTTTTGATGGCCTTGATACCCAATATGGCGGCAGGGTTGTGCAAAGGAGCAAGAGCGCAAAGCTCTTCGATTTTTTCAATTACATCATTTGTTATGAGAACCGAGCGGTTGAAATATTCTCCGCCATGGACAACGCGGTGGCCGACACCGGCAAGCTCGTCAAGGCTTTTGAGCGGACCACTCAAGAGCAGGTCAAAAACTGCTTTAATGGCTTCTTGGTGAGTGGGGAGTGGCATTTCTTTAATTTGTTTTTCACCATCTCCTATTTTCATGCTGACAAAAGCACCTTCGATACCGATACGCTCAGCCAAACCTTTGGCAAGCACGGTATATTTGTCGCCGTCAACATCAAACAGTTGATATTTTAGGGAAGAAGAACCGGAGTTCAAAACCAAGATTTTTTTCGTCATTTTTACCTCTATAAAATCAAATATAAATCAAAATTATCCATAAACTATTTTTGAGCCTGCAGGCAGGTGATGGCTATCATGCCGACAATGTCGTCAACCAAGGCTCCGCGTGAAAGGTCGTTGACAGGCGCATTGAGGCCTTGCAAAATGGGACCATAGGCTTCGTTGTTGCCCAAACGTTGGCAAAGTTTGTAACCGATGTTGCCGGCATTGATGTCGGGGAAAACCAAAACTCTGGCAGAACCGGCTACTTCGCTGTTTGGAGCTTTTTTGTTGGCGACAATGGCGTCTACTGCGGCATCAAGTTGTAGCTCACCGTCAACTCTGATGGGAGAATTTACATATTCCGGCGCTTGCAGTTGTTGTTGAGCCAGTTTTAAGGCTTCGGTAACTTTGTCGACTTTTTCGCTTTTTGCTGAGCCTTTGGTAGAAAAAGAAAGTAATGCCACTTTGGGTTCTATGCCGAAAGACATTGCAGTTTCTGCCGCGTCAATGGCAATGTCTGCCAGCTCTTGCGAGGTTGGGTCGATGATGATTGCGCAGTCAGAAAAGATGAACGGCTCGTTGTTGGAAACAATTACAACGGCAGAAGAAACGGAGCGGCCTTTTTTCTTTGATTTGATAATTTGCAAAGCAGGGCGAACCGTATCAGCAGTAGAGTGGTTGGCTCCGGAGACCATGCCATCGGCATCGCCTGATTTTATCATCATGGTGCCGAAATAGTTGTAATTTGCAACTTGTTTGCGGGCATCTTCTAAAGATATGCCTTTTTCTTTGCGCATTTCGTAAAATGTTTGGGCATATTGCTCGAGTTTTTCCGATTTTTCGGGTTCTAAAATCTCAATGCCGTCAAGGCTCCAATTGTTTTTTGCAAAATGGTCTTTTATCTCGCTGACGTTGCCCAAGATTATGATTTTTGCGGCTTTTAAGTCGGCAATTATGTGAGCGGCCTCGAGAATTCTTTTATCTTCGCCCTCGGGCAGGACAATGGTTTTTATATCTTTTTGTGCTTTGGTTATTAAATTTTGTAAAAAAGCTGTGTGTTGCATTAGGTTTACTCCCTTTGATTAAGTTATGCTCAATAAACAACGATTTTGCAAAAAAGTCCATAAAAACTTTTGCTTTTTAAGATATTTTAAATTATGATGGTTTCAATGCCAAAAGATAGGGAGTTATATAATGAAATTTTGCAGTTTTTTGATGTTGTTTTTGTTGGTGGCGGCTCCGGCTTTTTGTGCCGATGATTATTCTTCGGTAATAGATGTCGATGTTACCGACAGCAGTGCTGCAGTGGCAAGAGAAAAAGCCATGGCTCAGGCCAACAGACAGGCTTTGGACAATGCTGCCGCAAGTTTTGCAAATGCTGAGGGGATGAATCTTGTTCGTTCACTGAGCAGTGAGCAAATTCAATATTTTATCAAAGAAGCGACAGTTTTGGAGGAAAAATCTTCTAATGTCCGCTATATTGCAAAATTGAAAGTTACCGTGCGCAATAATATATTGCGCCAATATCTGCAGGAGAAAGGTGCTTCTGATTATGATTTTGCAAAAAATCTTAATGTGCTTTACAGTTTTTCGCGGCTTGCCGATTGGGTTTCGGTTGAAAAGAGGATTAAGACAATTGCGGCGGTGGAAGATGTGCAGACCATTGCCATGACACCAAATAAGGTGCAGTTCAAAATTGAGTATTCCGGTGATGTTGATGCTTTGTTGCAAACAATGGCGGCGCATAATCTCAATTTGCGTAAAAACGGTAATATTTATGTTTTGAGCCTATCCGATTTTAGTTTGGGAGAATAAAAAATGCCGACAAGTTCCAGTGTTAAGTCCAACCGCAATTTTTGGCTGGCTTTGTTTGTTGTTTTTTGCGTTTTTGTGTATGTTTTGCGCTCGGTTATTATGCCTTTTGCGGCGGGAATTGTTATCGGCTATTTGTTAGATCCTGTTGCCGGTCGTTTTGAAAAATTGGGTTTGAGCAGAACTTTGGCAACGGTTTTGGTTATGGTTTTGGCGCTGGTTGTCATGGTTCCGGCGGTTATTTTGATTGTTAATATGCTTGATAGTCAGATTAGCACTTTTATTGCGGCAGTGCCGAATTATGTTTCTTCTTTGGTAAAGAAATTTGAGCCGGTTTTGCTGCGTTTGCAAGAAGAGTTTCCGTCGCTTGAACCGGACAGAGTCAAAGAATATATGCGCTCAAATATGGCAAATAACTTAAAAATTTTCGGAAAAATTATAAAAAGTATTGTTTCAGGCGGAATGGCGCTTATCAGTCTTGTATCTTTGATATTGGTCACTCCGGTTGTGGCTTTTTATATGCTGCGCGATTGGGATAATTTTGTGACAAAGATTAAAGGTTTGTTGCCACGCAAATATAAAAAAGATATTGAAGAACAGGCAAAAGAAATTGATCGCACTTTGGCCGGTTTTATCCGCGGACAGCTTTGTGTTTGTGTGATATTGGGAAGTTTTTATGCCATCGGGCTTTATTTGTGTGGGTTGGATTTGGGACTGATGGTCGGATTTTTTGCCGGTATTATATCTTTTATCCCTTATGTCGGCTCGATTTCGGGTTTTGTGCTCAGTATTTGTCTGGCGGTTGCGCAATTTGATACTTGGCAGCCTTTTGTGGCGGTTGTTGCGGTGTTTTTGGTCGGGCAGTTTTTGGAGGGCAATTTTTTAACCCCGAAGTTGGTCGGCGACAGTGTTGGGTTGCATCCGGTGTGGATTATGTTTGCACTTTTGGCCGGAGGAGTTTTGCTTGGATTTTTGGGTTTGATGATTGCGGTTCCGGTGGCGGCAATTATCGGTGTTTTGCTGCGCCATGCAATCAAAAAATATAAGAAAAGTACTCTGTATTTGGGGTAGATTTTTTATTTTCTCAAGTAAAGAATAGTGTCGTAGTTTATCTTTATGAAAAGAAGAAAATATAAAAAAGTCATCCCTCCAAAAACGTTAGTTTTTGGTCAAGGGATCTTCGAATTTTTTTAATTGGAAGCAGTGCTGGTGCACTGAGGTTAAGATTCCTTGACGCACGGACACTGTTGCGCCAAGCGAGGAATGACATTTATGTGTTTTTCTTGTCGAAAAACGAGCAATGACACTCTTAGTTAGCAATGCTTTTTCTTAATTGAGCATGATTACAGTTTAAGTTCCGGAAGTTCTTTTTGCAAATATTCCTTTTCTGCTGTGGTAAGCGGCCGAACAGATTGGTATCCGTTGATAATTTCTTGTTTATGCGGTGTATTTCGAATGAAACGGGCGATTTCGCAGGCAAAAGGCCAGTAGCGCCAGCGATCAAAGTCAATCAAAAATATTTTGTCTTCTGTCTGCATAAAATTGGTCAAGTTCAGGTCATAATGGCAAATACCTTTTGGCAGATTGCGGAAATTGGATTCTGAAAGAAATTTTGTATATATTCGTAAATTGCTTTTGAGCTTATCTGCTATGGAAAGTATTTTGTATTTTAAGGGGTATTCGGGGGTAAATTTTTTGCTGCTGATAATGTGAAAATTTGCTACGGTCTTGCCAATTTTGTAAGCTGTTTTTTCATCTAAAATATTAATCTTTGTTCCATTGATAAAGCTATGCTTAGCAGCAAGTTTTTTCTTATCCATTTCAAAGATATCTTCAACATTTGCAACGTTAAGTCCTTCGTCAAACAGAAATTTTTGAAAATAATTTGATTTTAAAAAGCGAAATTGGCGTGATATAGATGTTTTTTTATTTATTATGATTACAAATTTTTTTGATTTGTTTTCGAGAATATAAACATCTTTGCTATTCTTAACTATCGGAGGGTAAATTTTTATGTCTTTGCCGTATTTTTTACGTAACAAATCATTTGTAATTTTAGTCATTATGTAACATCCTTTTTTAGCCAGAACAAAACCCACCGAAAGGGGGGCGGATGTTCGAAAACCGTACTAAAATACAAAAAACGGCTCGGCTTATTCAGCCATACAGCCTTATTCACCGACATCCGTCCAAGACAGAAGTCGGTATATAATTTGTTAGTCGCCATTACCTATGCGACTGTATTTTAGTAAAGGGTTTTCGACGCCCTGGGTATGTTTTAATACCCAGAGTAATTATTATAGATGGTTATGAAATTTGCAAGAGATATTATTTTATCAGTTCAAAAATTGCATCGGCAGCTTTTTCGCTTGGAGTTTGTTCCCCAAATCCCAAGGCTTTTCGTACATCGTTAAAGCCTAAAAGTTGGTGTTGGTAAAAATCTCCCTTTTGTAAAAAGAGTTCGGTATATTTGACAATATTTTCGATATTGCAGTCTTTTTGCAAAAGTTCCGGCACAATTTCACGATTGAGCAAAATGTTTGACAGGTTTACAAATTTGATGTGCATAAGGTGTTTGACAATAAAGGCCGTTAGAGCAGATACCTGGTAGCCGATTATGTGCGGTACATTGGCAATGGCGAGTTCCAAAGCAACGGTGCCCGAGGCGGCAATGGCAGATTCGGCAGCACACATGGCGTTGTGGCGATCGACGCTGCTCTCCACCAAAAGAATCGGCAAATTGCAATCTGAGGTCATTTTTTTGATACGCTTTTCAACGGTGCGGACGGTGGGGATTACAAAAAGCAAATCAGGGTGGTTTTCATAGAGTTTTTGCGCGCTGTTGAGAAAAATCGGCAATAGGGTTGCAACCTCGTTGTGGCGCGAACCCGGGAGTATGCAGATAATTTTTTTGTCTTTGGAAATGTTGTATTTTTTTCTGAAATTTTCTTTGTTGCCTTTGGCTATCGGGCTTTCGATTACCGGGTGTCCGACAAAGACGGTTTTTAGGCCGTGGGGGATGAAATATTTTGCCTCATAGGGTAACAAAGTCAGCAGGCAGTCGACATATTTGTGCATGGTTTTGGCGCGCTTTTTCTTCCATGCCCAAACTTGCGGTGCAACATAGTGAACCTGCGGAATGTTGACTTTTTTTGCGCGCAATTTTTCTTGGACGCGGCTGGCAAAACTCCATGAATCTATGGTTACAACAATATCGGGGTGGATGCGTAAAATGTCGTCTACGGTTTGTTTGATGCGTTTCAAGACACGCGGGATGCTGGGAATAACTTCGGCAATACCCATGATGGAAAGTTCCGATATATCAAATATCGATTTTAGGCCCTCGGATTCCATGTTTTCGCCGCCAAGACCAAAAAACTCGATGTTGCCTTTGGTCTTTTTCTTCATTGCGGACATTAATCTGCCGCCAAGGGCATCGCCTGAGGGTTCGCCGGCTATTAAGTATATTTTTAATCTATTGCTCAAGATAATCTCCGGGTTCAATCCCAACTATAAACATACCTTGCTTGTTAGCATAATTGATAACTTCTTTTTGGTCAACAATTAATGCATTGCCGGCATGAACAGCAACACCGTTAAGGCCGCTTTGTTTGGCATTGTCAATGGTTCTTTTGCCGATTGTGGGCAGGTCAATGCGCATGTCTTGCTGGGGTTTGCGCAGTTTTACCAATACGCCGCCGGAGCCTTTGCGTTTGTAGTTGGCGCAACGTTTTATCAGCTCGTCGGTGCCTTCTATTGCCTCAACACCCAAAACAATGCCTTCTTGCACAATTACGGATTGTCCGATGTCGAGTTTGCCAAGATTGAAGGCGGCGCCGACACCTCTTTTGATGTCTATCAGGTCTTGTTTGGAGGGTTTTTTCTTGGTTAAAATTCCGGCAGGTGCCAAAAGATCGGGCATAACTTCTTGTATGCCGACAACTTTCATTTTTTCGGCTTCAATCTCTTTGATGACCGCGCGCAACAGTCCGTCGTCGCCCAAGGCTTTGCTGCCTACTTTGGCAAAAAATGCGGTGGTGCGCAAGTCGGGGATTAAGTCTTTGAAAGACGGACGGCGGATGGTGCCGATCATAATCAACTCTTCGACTTTTTCTTCTATCAGTTTTTTCAGACCGGAACCGGCTTGTCCCATGCGTATCCACAAATGGGGGATTTTGTCGTCTATCAAATCGGCTGAGGCGTTGCCTTCTACTGCAAGCACAAAAAAGCTGCGGCCGATGTTGAGACAATGTTCAATCAGTTGGTGGGGAAGGGTGCCGCCGCCAGCGATTATTCCGAGTTTTTTTTGCAAATTTTCCATTAAAACTACCTATTCAGCAATCAAAACATTGCGACGACCGATCATGGCGTCTTCGATAAACTCGACAATTTCCATAACCAAAGCGTTGTCTTTATATTTTTCTTTGGCTTTGTTTACTCTGGTTTCAAAATTGTCTTCTTTGGATTTGAAAATATACATATAAGCTCTGGTAATGCTTTTTATGGTGGCTTCGTCCATGCCGCTGCGTTTCATGCCGACAAGGTTTAGGCCGCGGAGTTTGCCTCTGTCGCCTGTTACCATGGCAAAAGGAATGACATCACGGGCAATGCCGGTCATGCCGCCAATCATGGCTTTGCGTCCGATGCGGCAGAACTGGTGAACGGCGCAGTTGCCGCCCAAAATTGCACCGTCGCCGATGCGGGTGTGTCCGCCGATGACGGCATTGTTGGTCATTATGACATTGTTGCCGACAACGCAGTCGTGAGCAATGTGGCAGTTTACCATAAACATGCCGTCGTCACCGACGCGGGTAATCATTTTTTCGGGCTCTTCGCCGCGTATCGGGGTTTGGCCTTTCGGGGTGCCGCATTGCATAGTAACGTTTTCTCTGATTACATTACGTTTGCCGATGACAAGACGTGCGCCTTCTTGGAACTCGTTGCCGTGGTCTTGCGGGCCGCCGCCGAGCACTGCTCCGGGAAATACAACCGTGCCTTCGCCGATGGTGGTGTCGCCCATGATGGTTACATTTGAGAGCAGGCGAACGTTTTCACCGATTTTGGCTTTTGCGCTGATGTAGCAAAAAGGTCCGATTTCGGCTGTTTCGGCAATTTGGGCGCCGCTTTCGATGACGGCAGACGGGTGAATTTTGGTCATGTTAAGAATCCTCAATTTTTATGGTTAAACAATATAGTGTGAGATTAGACGGATGCGATAAAAATGTAAAAACACAAAAAATTTCTGATTGTTTCTTTTTTGAAATGTTTTATGTTTGCGGGCAGATTAAAGAAAAAATGTTGTTGACAAGAAAAAATTTCTGACATAAAAAAGCCGTGTTCTATGTTGCTTCATCGTCTAATGGTAGGACAGCGGACTCTGACTCCGTTAATCTTGGTTCGAATCCAGGTGAAGCAGCCAAAACACTTCAAAGCCCTGATTTTTCAAGGGCTTTTTTAAAGGTGTGTCAAACAAAAAACTCCGCCGGTAAAAAAAACAAGCGGAGTTTTGTTTTAGATGTTGATTTTGTTATAGCATATCAAAGACTGTGTTATCCACGAGATGTTCAGCAAAGTTAAAAATATGTACATTGCCGTAAAACCCGCAGGAGGAAGAGATGCAAAGCGGAACAATAGCATTCCGAGAATGTTGCCTGCCAGTGTTGAAATTAGCAATATTATATATGATACTTTTGTCGGTTTTTTTAATGTTTTATCGGCAAAATATTTCATATAATTCAAAACACCGAGAATAAGCATGGTTGCGGTGATAAGCAGCGCTGACATAACCACGCAAACAGGTGCGGTTGCTTGATTGTTGATGATCAACATAATCAGTGCCGCAAGGCACGACAGGGCAGGTGTGGCCATAAAAAAGATGGCTTCAAAAAAATTGGCTGATGATTTCATAACAAAAAAATTGGTGACAATAATAAAATTCATGTTTCCATTTTCTATGATATTCTATTGTTGGTCAACAGGAAACAAGAATTTAGGAGCAATCTTTTGTTAAAAACAAAAAATCCTCCGAGGGCGGAGGATTTTTTTTGAGATTTTTGTTACAGTTCGTGCATAAATGCACCGGATACCACAAAAAGCGATATGTTGAGCAGGGTTAAAAATGCGTACATTCCTGTAAAAAAGGGCTTTGGAAGTGTGGTGAGCTCCAAAAAAAGAAGCCCGCCGATGTTGAATACCAAAACTATCATTGCCAGCATTGTAAAAGCCAGCTTGAAGTTTTTTTCTCTGGTTTTTTGTGCATCGGCAAGAAAGCCCATAATTACAGGGGCAAGAGTTACGGTAATGGCGATTACAGAGGACAGTGAGCAAAGCGGCTCGTCTACCACATTGTCAAGCCACAAGGTGACAAAAGTTGCACCATAAAAGGCAATTGGGATGAGCATACACCACAATGTTGCAAAAAATACTGTTTTAATCTTCATAATTGATAAAAATTTAGTTAATAATAAAAAATGTTCCGGTTTGTTTATATTAGGTTATAATTTTTTTGTCAATAAAAAATCCCCCGAAAAGCGGGGGAGTTTTTTGTTTTTATCGAAATCTGCTGTAATATGCAGCAGATATGAGCAGTATTGCACCGTCCAGCAGGGAGATAACTCCGTAGATGATGATAAGTACCGGTCGGGAAACCACCGTGTACTCCATCATAATTAACCCAAGAATGCTTGCCAGTAGCGCGACTGCTGTCATGGGGATGAGCAGTTTTTTTGCCTTTTTCCTGAGTGGGGTGAAGGCCGGAACAATAACCTCCAATACTAGGAGGGTTAAGGTTGCTGCGATTGAGATGGCTGAAGTAATCGAGCTCAAAGGCTTGTTGATTTCAGTGCCAATCCACAAAGTGCAACACACTGCCACACATGCAATTGTCGCAATAGCGGCGAAAAACAGGCATAACCTGAAAAATTTATGTGAACGCATATACACAAAAATTTGGTGAATAATAAAAAAATGTCTTGGTTCGTTTATAACAGATTGTAATGTTTTTGTCAAACATTTTTTGTCAATAAAAAATCCCCCGATTATGGGGGAGTTTTTTTACTTCTTTTCGTCTTCGACGATTTTTATGTGCAGTTCTTGGAGCTGTTGCTCGGTGACATAGTTTGGCGCCTGCATCATGAGATCTTGTGCTTTGCCGTTCAACGGAAAGAGAATGACCTCTCTGATGTTGGGTTCGTCGGCCAAAAGCATAACCGTGCGGTCAACCCCAGGGGCGCAGCCGGCGTGCGGAGGTGCACCATATTTGAAAGCACTAATCATGCCGCCGAATTTGTTGTCGACTACCGAGTGGTCATAGCCGGCAATTTCGAAGGCCTTATACATAATGTCCGGTTCGTGGTTGCGAACTGCGCCGGAAGAAAGCTCTATGCCGTTGCAAACAATGTCGTATTGATAAGCCAAAATATCCAAAGGATCTTTGTTTAAAAGAGCATCCATTCCGCCTTGGGGCATTGAGAACGGATTGTGCGAAAACTCGATTGCGCCTGTTTCTTCGTTTCTTTCAAACATCGGAAAATCGACTATCCAGCAGAAGCGAAAAGCATTTTTTTCAATCAAATCAAGCTCAGTTCCGAGTTTTGTTCTGGTCTGACCGGCAAATTTGTTCAATTTGTCGACTTGACCTACCATCAACAATACGGCGTCGCCATCGTCTAAGCCGAAAAATTCTTTGGCTTGAGATAATTTTTCTTCGGTAAACAGTTTGGCAATTCCTTTGGCGCCATTGGCAGAAAGGGCAATATAAGCCATGCCGCCCATGCCTTCTTCCTTGGCGTAGGCATCGAGCTTATCAAAGAAAGAGCGCGGTTTGTCAGCAATTGATTTAACCACAATTCCGCGGACTTGTTCGCCTTGTTCAACTTTGCTGTCATATATGCCAAATCCGGAGTTGTGGAAAAATTCGGTTGCGTCCATAATTTCGAGCGGATTGCGCAAGTCGGGTTTGTCAGAGCCATATTTTATCATAGATTCGCGGTAGGGAATTCTTCTATATGGCGGCTGGTCGACTGTTCTGCCATTGGCAAATTCGGTAAATACGCCGCTTAAGGTTTTTTCCAAAACGGCAAAAACGTCCTCTTGGGTGGCAAAGCTCATCTCCATATCGAGCTGATAAAACTCTCCTGGGCTGCGGTCGGCACGAGGGTCTTCGTCACGAAAACAGGGGGCAATTTGAAAATATTTATCAAAGCCGGAGACCATCAACAGTTGTTTGAACTGTTGCGGGGCCTGGGGCAGAGCATAGAACTTGCCCGGATTTACGCGGGAAGGAACCAAAAAGTCGCGTGCGCCCTCCGGTGAAGATGCTGTCAAAATCGGGGTTTGATATTCAATGAAACCTTGTTCCAACATCAGTCTGCGCATTGAGGCAATGACCTTTGAGCGCAATAGCATATTTTTGTGCAGTTTTTCTTTGCGCAAGTCTAAAAAGCGATATTTTAAGCGAATGTCTTCCGGCGCGTCGTCTTCTACGGCAATTTGGAAAGGCAAAATTTCGGCCTTTGAATATACCTGCAGGGCATCTACCTTAATTTCTATCTCGCCGGTGGGGAGATTGGGGTTGATGCTTTCTCTGATGACGGCAATACCATCAACGCCGATAACCGACTCAGCACGCAAGTCCTGTATTTGGGCAAAAAGGGAGGAGTTGCTGTCAAAAACGCATTGGGTAATACCGTAGTGATCTCGCAAATCGACAAAGCAAAGGTTGCCAAGATTGCGTTTGCGATGTATCCATCCGGCGAGTTTTACCCGCTTTCCGGCATCTGCGGCTCTGAGTTGTCCGCAAGTAAAGTTACGGTATTCGTTCATTTTTTATCCTCTATGTAATTTTTTTAAAGCGGGTGTATTATTATGC
>JAGCFG010000127.1 GCA_017650255.1 Alphaproteobacteria bacterium
GCAGGAAATTATGAAAAATTGGTCGGGCTTGAAAATATTGACATGGTTATCGACAGTGACCAGTCGCCGATAGGATGACCTCCGCGTTCTAATCCGGCAACTTATGTCGGGCTTTTCAGTTATATTCGCGATTGGTTTGCGGAATTGCCGGAATCTAAGGCAAGAGGATACAGCGCAGGAAGATTTTCTTTTAATGTGGCAGGCGGCAGGTGCGAGGCCTGCCAAGGTGACGGAGTTACCAAAATTGAAATGCACTTTTTGCCTGATGTTTATGTTGCTTGTGATGTTTGTAAGGGAAAAAGATTTAATCGCGAAACTTTGGAAGTGAAGTATAAAGGATATTCGATTGCCGATGTTTTGGAGATGACCGTTGATGAGGCGCACGAGTTTTTCGGGGCGGTGCCGTCGATTAAAAACCGTTTGGAATTGTTGCAAAAAGTAGGTTTGGGATATATTCATCTGGGGCAATCGGCAACAACGCTTTCCGGCGGAGAAGCACAAAGAATTAAACTTTCTAAGGAGTTGTCAAAAAAGGCAACCGGAAAAACTTTGTATATTTTGGATGAGCCGACGACGGGATTGCATTTTGAGGATATTAACCGTTTGCTGAAAGTCTTGCAGGCTTTGGTCGATCAAGGCAACAGCGTGATTGTTATTGAGCATAATCTGGATGTGATTAAAACGGCAGATTATATTGTCGATATGGGACCTGAGGGCGGTGACAGCGGCGGACAGATTATTGCAAAAGGAACGCCGGAAGAAGTGGCAAAGTCAAAATCGAGCTACACCGCAAAATATTTACGCCAAAAATTGAAGTAAAATACCCAAACATTGCTAAAAGTCCAAAAACCGCTTGCCTTTGCTGTTTATCTGTGATATAGGCTTTGTCATACTGTTTAAACTTTTTTTTGAAGAGAAGACTAATGACACAAGATAAAGATATATTGTCCGCTTATCACACAATTGAAAAAGAAATCGAGGCTTTGAATGTTATGAAAAGTGAGCTTGATTCTTCTTTGGTGAAGGCACTTGATTTGCTGCAAAAAACAACGGGGCGTGTGGTTGTTACCGGCATGGGAAAATCCGGTCATATTGCAAGAAAAATTGCAGCTACTTTGGCTTCTACCGGAACACCGTCGTTTTTTGTGCATCCGGCAGAGGCAAGCCATGGCGATTTGGGTATGTTGACCGACAAAGATACGGTTTTGGCAATTTCTAACGGCGGTGAATCTAAAGAATTGTCAGATATTTTGATTTATTGCAAAAGATTTGGTATTCCTTTGATTGCCATGACAAAAAATCCGGAAAGCACTTTGGGTAAAGCCGGCGATATTTTGCTTAAACTTCCCGACTGCGGTGAGGCATGCCCTCTGGGTTTGGCACCGACATCTTCGACAACCGCAACTTTGGTTTTGGGCGATATTTTGGCGATTGCGCTTTTGGAACGCAAAGGGTTTTCTAAAAACGATTATAAACAACGTCATCCGGGCGGTAAATTGGGTGCAATTCTGCAAAAAGTTTCCGACTTGATGCATAAGGGAGACGAAATGCCGATTTTGCCGGAAAATGCTGATTTGCGCCAAATTACGATTGTTATGTCTTCTAAGATGCTCGGCTGTGTCGGGATTGTTGACAAAGACGGCAATTTGACAGGTATGATTACAGATGGTGACTTGCGTCGTGCAATGCTGAATTGTGAATCTCAAGATTTGTTCGAGAAAAAAGCAACCGATATTATGACTGTCAATCCAAAAGTTACTCAACCGGATGTTTTGGTTGCAGAAGTTGTAAATATGATGAATTCAAAGAGTATTACTCAACTGTTTGTGCTTGAAGACAAAAAACCGGTCGGTGTAATCCATCTGCACGACTGCTTGCGCGCAGGTTTCACAATCAGCGAAAAAAACAACAACAATTTGGATAAAGTGGCGTAGTCGGTGTTTGATTTAAGACAACTTGATTATTTGTTTGCAAGTGACAGCATTAAAAAAGATTTTGGTGCCGACAGGAAGGTTTTGCGCCAACAAAAACGATTTACACGTTTGATAAAAATTGCTTTTCCGGCTATTGCTGCCGCACTGATAGGTCTGTTGGCGGTTTTGCCAACCTTGCAGGAAAGGACCGATTTTTTGAGCCAGGCAATAAAGCCAAAGGCGCAAGAACTTGAAAAACTGCATATTGAAAACACCAAAATTTTTATTACGGATAAAAATAATCGAGTTAATCGTCTTAATGCAAGAACAGTTGATGAAACCGAGCCAAAGTCGCAAGTTTTGAAAATTAAAAAACCGGATGGAAGACTTTTGGTCGCCGATGATAAGTGGGTTGATATAAAAGCTCCCACGGGTTTTTATAATCAAGAAAAAAAATTTGCAACTCTTCAAGATGGTGTCAGCATCGTTTATAGTGATGGTATGAAGGCCACAACAAAAAAGTTTTTTTATGATGCAAATGCCGGAAAGATATACGGAAATGACCCAATAAGCGCATGGGGAAAGTATGGAAAGCTGAATTCGCAAAAATTTGATTATTTAACCACTGCGGAAGTGTTGACTTTGTATGGAAAAACCAACATTGATGCTTCTAAAGAAATGTTGGGAGATGATATTAAAATTGCAGCAGCTGATACCGTCAAATTTTATAGCAAAGAGCAAAGACTTGTTGCTAAAGGAGATGCTCTTGTAGTTCGCGAGGGCATGACTGTTAAAGGTGATGAAATTACGGCCTTGTTTGAGGAAAAAAACGGCAAGAAAAAATTGAAAGACTTTATGGCAGACAATAATGTTGTTGTATATAGCGAAAACGGAACGGCTTTCGGAGATAAGTTGAAGGCATTTTTCAGTAGCGATAACAAGATTGATAGAGTTGAATTGATGGGAAACGTCAGAACGGAATTTGATAAAAAGATTGTATATGCTCAAACAGCACTTTATTATCCAGATACAAAGATTGTCGAGATGCGCGGCAATGTGGAAACCAAAGTCGATAATCGTCAAATTAGGGCTGATAAAGGTTTTTATTATCAAGAACAACAAGTTATCAAAATGGAAGGCAATATCGAGCTGGTTACGGAAGATGCTAAAGTTTTGGCGCAAAAAGGGACCTATGATACAAAAACCGGTATTGCAAAAATGTATGATAAAGTTGTAATTTTGAAAGACGGAAATAAAATGAACAGCGATTATGCAGAGACCAATCTTAATACCGGTGTAAGCAAAATCGGTAATGGAAACAAGAAGCGTGTTTCAGGTGTGATTTATGAAAACACCATAAAAAAAAAACAGCACAAGTAAAGGAAAGTAGAAAATTATGTTTGCTAAAAATCAAGATTCTATTTTGGAAATTTTTAATATCGGAAAGCGTTATAAAAACCGTCCGGTGTTGAGAAATGTTTCTTTGAACGTACGCAGAGGAGAAGCTGTTGGACTTTTGGGTCCGAATGGTGCCGGTAAAACTACTTGCTTTTATTGTGTTATCGGGTTGATTACCCCGGATTATGGTGATGTGCATATTAATGGACAGGATATTACTACTTTGCCTATGTATAAAAGAGCAAAAATGGGAATCGGCTATCTTCCGCAAGAAGCTTCGATTTTCAGAAGTTTGACGGTTGAGGATAATATTAAGGCAATCTTGGAGTTGGTTGTTCATGACAAAGCAAAAAGAGAAAGCATGCTTGAGGAGCTGTTAAACGAATTTTCCATTGCCCATTTGAGAAAATCTCCTGCGATGGCTCTTTCGGGCGGAGAACGCAGAAGGTTGGAGATTGCTCGAGCATTGGCAAGTCAGCCTGATTTTATTTTGCTGGATGAGCCTTTGGCCGGTATTGACCCTATTGCGGTGAGCGAAATTAGAAATTTGGTTTCACAGCTAAAGAACAGAGGACTCGGTGTGTTGATTACCGATCACAATGTACGAGAAACTTTGGATATTACCGACAGAGCATATATTTTACACGGAGGAACAGTGCTGATGGAAGGCACTCCAGATGAAATTGTGGCTAATGAAGATGTAAGAAGAGTTTATTTGGGAGACAATTTTTCTATGTAATTTAACCTTTTTTTAAGTCAAATTATTTCAAACTTGGGGGTTGAATTATATTAACATTGTGCTAAAATAGCATTTGAGAGTTTTTAATAACATTTTTTCAAGGAAGAATTATGAAAATTACATTTACAGGAAAACAGGTTGATATCAGCGACAGATTGCGTTCGCATATTGATGAAAATGTTTCTAACGCAGTAACAAAATATTTTAGCGACCCAATTGGTTGCAATGTTGCTTTTTCTAAAGAAGGCGAAGATTTTGCCGCAGAAGTTACGGTACATCCGGCAAAAAATATTGTGCTTAAAGGCAGCGGTTTGGGCAGTGACCCTTATACAGCTTTTGACAATGCAAACTCGCATATTGTTGTCCGTTTGAGCAAACACAAAAATCGCCTTAAGGATCACAAGAGCAAGACAAGTTTGTCTGAGTTGGCAAGCGAAGCTGTTTTTCCGGTTATTGAAACAGAAGAAGAGATGGATATTGATGTCAATGCTCCTTTGACAATTGCCGAAACAGGCGCAAATATTCCTGTTTGCTCGGTTAGCGAGGCTGTTATGTATATGGATTTGGCCAATGAATGTGCTTTGATGTTCCGCAACGCCACAAACAATCATATCAGCATGGTTTATCGCCGCAAAGACGGCAATATCGGTTGGGTTGAACCAAAAGCTGACAATTAGGCCTTGAGGTTTTTATGTTAGTTTCTGATATTTTGAACAAAAACAATGTCTTGATTTTGGACGGAGAGTTGTCCAAAAGGCAGGTTTTGCAGTTGTTGGCGGAACACGCCGCAAAGACAACGCAGATTGACGAACGAATTTTGTTCGAAGCATTGCTTGAGCGCGAAAATTTGGGTTCAACCGCTTTTGGGAAGGGAATCGCTTTTCCGCATGCCAGAGTGCCAAATTTGGAAAAACTGCAAACAATATTTGCAAAAGTTCCAAGCGGCGTTGATTTTGAAGCTGAGGATGGACAAAATGTTGATTTGTTGTTTATGCTGATTTCACCGGAGACAAGCGGAGCTGACCATTTGACCGCTTTGGCTTTGATGACCGCGGCAATGAAAGATGAGCAAAAGTTGTCGGCAATACGTGCAACCAAAGATGTTGTCAAAATTTATGATATACTGACAAAATAAGGATTTTAGCTACAAAAAAAGGGGTTCCTTTTAAGGGAACCCTTTTTTTATGTCATTACATTGAGGAGCTAATTCAAATAGCGTTCCTCAAAGTTTCTAATTTTTTGAAGAAGATGTCCGTTGTCTCGGGCGACTTCTTTCAAGATGGTGCAAAACCCCACATAGGCCTCTCTAGTTATCTTGTTAACTTGAGGCTTTTTATTATTAATAATAGCCTCAGCCTGGTGTCTTACCTCTTCTTTTCCGAATTTGTTGGAAAGAATTCGGTCACTAACTTGTTCAACAAGTTGTTTTTCTTGCTCCGGGGTTGCATTTTTTAATTGGTTCTTCATAGCTTTTTTTTAGGTAATAAAAATAAATAATTTGAAATTGGAATTATAATATAGACAAAAAACGCATCAATTGCAAGTATATTTTTTATAAAATTATAGATTTTTTGAACTTTTGTGATTATCATTGCGTTATAGCTTTGTGATATAACACAAAAAGAGGACGAAAAAATGAAAAAGAAAATTTTGCTCGGATTGTTGATTTTGCTTGTGCTGGTCGGAGGATTTTGCGCGTTTGGTTTCAAAAAAAGCAGCAGTGAAAAATTTGTATTGGCAAAACTTTCGCGCGGAGATATTACAGAAATTGTTTCCGCCTCGGGCATTATTAATCCGATTTCAAATATTGATGTGGGGACTCAAGTTTCCGGTAGAATTCAAAAGATTTATGTCGATTATAACTCTTTGGTGACAGAGGGACAATTGTTGGCAGAGATTGATCCTTCGGCTTTTGAATCTAATGTGGCAAAAGAAAAAGCCAATTTGGATGTGGCAAAGGCACAAGTTATGAGCGCCGAAGCAAGCCGAGATTATTATGAAAAGCACTTGGCTCGTATTTTGAAATTGAATAAACAAAACTATTCTGCAGATAAGGAACTTGATCAAGCTCAGCGTGACTATGATACAGCCGTTGCCAATGTGGCTCTTTATAAGGCACAGGTAGAACAGGCGCAGGCAGCTTTGGATTATAACAAAATTCAGCTGGGATATACAAAAATTGTTTCTCCGGTCAACGGAATTATTGTTTCTAAAAATGTTGAAGAAGGACAAACAGTTGCCGCAAGCTTTGAAACCCCTACCCTTTTTAATGTGGCAGAAGATTTGACACAAATGCAAATTGAAGCTTCGGTCGTTGAGGCGGATATTGCAAAAGTCAAAGAAGGACAGGAAGTTCGTTTTAATGTTGACAGTTTTCCGAATGAAACTTTTATCGGAACAGTTATTCAGGTGCGCAACGAGGCTGTTACGACTTCTAATGTGGTGACATATCAGGTTGTGATTGCAGTGAACAATAAAGATATGAAGTTTAAACCTGGAATGACAGCAAATGTTGAGATTATTACCGCTAATGAGAAAAATGTCTTTTTGGTTCCCAATAAGGCTTTGCGTTTTTCTTTGGATGAAGAGGCAAGATATGCTGAAAAAGGTATTTGGATTATGAAAGACGGTGAGCCGATGCGTATTGCGATAAAAGCCGGTGTTTATGATGACAATAATACTCAAATCAGTGGAGATGATTTGGTCGAAGGAATGGAAGTTATTGTCGAAAAAGCAGTCGCTAATGGTCGCGGTGGCCCCAATATGCCGATGAGGATGCCCAGATAATGTCATTGATAAAATTGGAAAATATCAGAAAAAGTTATCCGTTGGGTGATGGTTTTTTAGAAATTTTGAAAGGAATTTCTTTGACCATCGAACAGGGAGAATTTGTTGCAATTATGGGACCATCCGGCTCGGGAAAATCGACACTGATGAATATTTTGGGCTGCTTGGATAAACCAAGTGCTGGAAAATATTGGCTGGAAGGCGAAGAAGTGGAAAAACTGAGCAGTGATGAGCTGGCGGTAATTCGCAATAAAAAGATCGGATTTGTTTTTCAGGGGTTTAATTTGCTCTCGAGAACTTCGGCTTTGGAAAATGTGGAGCTGCCGATGGTATATGCCGGTATTGATGATAAAACCCGCAGAGAAAGGGCGATAAAAGCATTGAAGTCCGTGGGGTTGGAAAGCCGTATGGACCACCAGCCGAATCAGCTTTCGGGCGGACAACAGCAACGCGTGGCAATCGCACGGGCATTGGTGACAGAAGCGCCGATTATTTTTGCCGACGAACCGACGGGTAATTTGGATACCAAAACAAGTGTCGAAGTTATGGAGCTTTTTACAAAGTTTAATAAGGAACTGAACAGAACGATTATTTTGGTTACGCACGAAGAAGATATTGCGCAGTATGCCGACAGAATTATCAAGGTTGTCGACGGCGAGATTAGAAGCGACGAGAGGAAGAAAAAATGATAGAATTGATGACAATTACAAAAATTGCTCACAGAGCTATTCGTGCCAACAAAATGCGCTCAACTCTTACAAGTTTAGGTATTATTATCGGTGTTGCTGCGGTGATTATTATGCTCGCAATCGGTCATGGTGCACAAATTTCTATTCAAAATGACATGAAAACCATGGGATCAAATTTGATGATTGTGCGTTCTGGCACGGCAACCTCCAGCGGAGCAAGAGGCGGAAGAGGATCTTTGCCGACAATGAAGGCAGCAGATGGTGATGCCGTGCAGGAAAAAGTGGCAAGGATTAAACTTGCGGCCCCTGTTTTGGAACAAACAAGCCAAATTGTTTATGGCAATGCAAACTGGGCAACTTCTACCACCGGAACAGATAACAGATATTTTCAAATCAAAGAATGGAATTTGGATTATGGGCGAAATTTTTCGGAAAGTGATGTCAAAAATGCGGCAAAAGTTGCAATTTTGGGAAAAACCGTAGTCAAAGAGCTTTTCGGTGATGTTGACCCGTTGGGAAAAACAATCAGAATTAAAGGTATGCCGTTTACGGTTATCGGAGTTCTGGAAAAACGCGGTGAAAACGGAATGGGAATGGATCAAGATGATGCAATTTTTATTCCGATTACCACCGCCCAGAAAAAAGTTATCGGTATCACTTTTCCGGACCAAGTAAGCATGATTATGTTGCAAGCTGTTGACGGTAATGCAACTTATTCCGCGCAAGAAGAAGTATCACAGGTGTTGCGCCAAAGGCATAATTTGGGGCCAAACAAAGAAAACGATTTTGTTATTATGAATCTGACGCAGATGCAAGAGATGATGGAAAGTTCGACACAGGTTTTGACGGTGTTGCTCGGCTCTATTGCTTCTATTTCACTTTTGGTCGGAGGAATCGGTATTATGAATATTATGCTGGTTTCGGTCACCGAGAGGACAAGAGAAATCGGGATAAGAATGGCAATCGGAGCAAAAGCTTGGGATATCAGGTGGCAATTTTTGATGGAATCTATTGTATTGTCCTTAATAGGCGGTTTGTTCGGTTTTGTTATTGGTTTGCTCGGTGTACAGATTATGGGCACATTTACAACTTTTTCTCTAAAAATTGCATGGGCTTATGTGATTATTCCGTTTATATTTTCAGGCTTAGTAGGTGTTTTGTTTGGATTTTATCCGGCATATAAAGCCTCGCTCATGAATCCGATTAATGCCTTACGATACGAATAAAATTTTCCTGTTCACTTGATTTTTGATGTTTTGATTTCCTA
>JAGCFG010000128.1 GCA_017650255.1 Alphaproteobacteria bacterium
AGGAAGTTCTACTTCTGCACCAAAAGCAACTTCTCTTGTAACGACAACTTCATCTGCAAAATCAGCAATAAGCGATGATGACTTTTTTGATGTTCCGAAAGCGCCAGAAACATCATCTCCCTTAAAACACAGTCAAGCGGAACTTGATGCAATAAATAAAATATCGGAAACTCAAGAGTTGGTAGTTAAAGCAGAAGAGGTTCACAATCTTTTACAACAACTTCCTTCTTACCGCGATACTTTTGTACAATATGGACTCATACAACAGTTACACGCCGTAGCACAATCGGCAGTATTATCCGCTGATACTTGTGTACTAAAATATTTGCGCAACTATTATAACAACCCCAACAAAGTTTGGTTTGGATCAGATACATGCAAGGTTGCAGATTGTGTAAATTCATTTCCTAAAAAGCCTTTTGAATATGACGAAAGAAAAGGATTGTCAGGATGGGCAATTTCTGCATATCAACTTGCCAACGCATCGTCAGGCAATAATATCGACATAAACGAAATGATGAATCCAATCCCCGGAGTTGAAGATGATGATCCGGGATTAGTCGAAGTTGATACAGAAAAAATGGAAGCACAATCAGAAGGGTTGGTAACACCAGACATTGATACGTCAGAATATAGCGATTCTGTGCGTGAAACAGACCCGGAAAAACTTACAGAAGAAAGAGATGGAGAAAACGAAGATATAGAAGATAATTTTACCGACTCAGACAAAGCTAAAGAGTTCTCCAATACTTCTCGCGAAGTATCATTAATAAACTGGCAAGTAGGCAAAGCTGCAGTACAAATGTTGGCTAATGACCAATTTGGATGTGGCGAACCGGAATTTGGAAAACCGCAGAAAAAATATCCTTTATGGAATGATCAGCGATCCTTTTATGACCAATACATTAGCGGCAAATATAATAACATGAAAGCATATCTCAATCAAGTAAATTTAAGCGAGGCTACTTTAAGCATCGTCGAAATACTTAATAATGAAATAGAAAATGCAGAAGAAAGAGCAGCAAATCAAGCAGGTATTGATCAGTTATATGACGCAATATCAAATAATGTTGGCAACGTAGATAATTTAAACAATTTGTGGATTGCAAAAAATGCAATGATAAATGGCCTGAAACAACAAGAAACACAAGCACTCTCATCTATGGGAAATGCGCTGGATGCAATCAACAAAAATATAGATAACTGGACACAATTAATCACTGAAAAAAATAAAGAGATAAATGCCCTAAGTGAGGAAAAATCACACAACGAAGGAACAATGGAAACTTCCAAATTTTCAATGCTTAATCTCGAAAAAAGAGGCGGATTCTTCTCTTCACTTTTCAGTCAAGCTAAAACAGCTTTACAAAGTGCAGCAGAAAATATAAAAGAAGGCATTTCAAAATTGGGAGACCTTAGATCAAAAGTAAAACAGTTTGAAAACACTCGTAAGCAAGCAAAAGCACAAGCCCTTGTCCTAAAAGAAGCTGTCGAAACAAAGAAGCAGGAATTCCAAGATAATATCCAAGCGGTAGAGAGCCAGTTCGACGAACAGTTGGATGAGATGCAAAATGCCTTACCAATACCTACATTATCTGATATCTACATGGCCGCAAATATCAGTAATACAGGTTCGCTTAGCTCATTGATAAGCAAAGCCGATGCTTTGATTGCTACGGCAAGACAATGCGGTGCTATACTCATTGATACACATCTTGCTAGTCTACAATCTCTTGCACAAGGTGATGAACTATACACAAAAAGCCTGCTTTCTGAACATATTCAACTTATTAATCAGCTGAAAGGCTTGTCAATGAGCTGTCTGAGAGATCATATAGAAGACGTTGTTGATGATCCCAGTGTTGCATCAAACATAATGTCTGTTCTTCGCAATATATTCAGACACACAATTGTAGACGACATTTGTTCTGAATATTCATGCGATTCCCCTGATATCGAATATTTTGTCGGTCTGCCCGCAAAAAAGCGTGATTTCACTGCACCTCGCCCAGCATCTTTCGATGTTTATCCAACAGTCAGAGACGTTTTTCACTTTGACACAACCGATTACAAAAATATGAAAGTAAATCCAGATGATGGTAGGATTTCCAAAGAAGCCCTCCTTACAAGCGGTGCCGCACTTCCAAAAATTTGGCAATTAATGCTTTCAGATAATGCCTATGTAGAAAAAGGTATAGATCTGGGTAAAGTTTTGAATAAAGGCGGTGAGGGAAAAGCCTTTATGCGTGGTTATATGTTGCCTTGCAAGCTCGACAAATATATAATCGATATCAACGAAAACAACGGAAAATATGCGGTTATTGATGTTACACAGGATAATACTTCTGACAATCTTTACAGGTATAACAATGTGCTGTCAGAGTGTCGAGATTTGGAAATGAAGCTGCATCTGCTCGACGCATACACCCTCAGAGATACCGATGTAAAAGATAACATTTCGGGAAAAGGTTTCTCCGAAGTTGAAGATCCGGTTAGCAGTGAGTTGGGCATGTTACTCAAATTCCAAAATCATCGCCTTTATATAAACGATGATGCTTTCGAAGGGTTTGAAAAATTGATTAAAAAAGAGAAAAAAGCCGAGAAAAAAGGTAAATATGATCTGAAGGCAGAAGAAAATGTCTATCAGAGAGCTATGTTTACCAAAAATCAAATAGGTGATTTCTTGCACTTTATGGACAAAGAAAAAGCAGCCAGAGAAAAACTTGAACAAGCATCTGCAGATATTGCAGACCTTCGTGCTACGCTAAAAGAAACTCTGTCTGCCCTTGGATTTGCTCTTGATGATAACGTAAATTTGGCAAACGACGAAGATTACAACGAGGTTGTCCAAAAATTGCAGGCAAGCAAAAACACTATCATGGGAC
>JAGCFG010000129.1 GCA_017650255.1 Alphaproteobacteria bacterium
ATTAAAAAATATTTTTAGTTGTGAATAAGTTGTAATTTGCCACAGATTCAACGAATTATTGTCGCCGCGAGGGTTGACAGACTCGCAAAAAAATGCTACAATTTGGTTCTCTGAAAAAAGTTATTATGGATATATTAAAGAATCACACAACAGGGTTATACCTGCTGTTAGGGCTTATATCATTGGTATTTGCTCTACGTTGGATTTGTTCACCAACGCAAGAAAAAAACGAACTCGCAGCCGCCATGCCAACGCCAACTGATATTATCGTTACGGAAAACAGCATTACTGGCTCCGCAACTGTAAGTCAGAACAGCGCTCCTGCAACTGTTGTCGTCCAAAGCAGTGCACGGTCATCTGATGATCTTATAGAAGATGACCAGTCTGTACTTGAGGACGAAATTATCATCTGTATCGCGTATACAGAGCATTTTCGTCCGACGACATATCGGTGCCACGGCCAACGCCTCATCGGCTACGGTCAATCGCGGATTGATGGTGTGCTTGTCACAGACAGCATGACCATAACAGAGCGAGAGGCACAAAAGGAAGTACGCAAGCTCCTTCGCTATAATATTATTCCAAAAGTCAAAAATCTCGTAAACAGAGATATGACACGAGGAGAAATTATAGCTTGCTGTTTGTTAGCGTACAACATGGGAACAGGAGGATTTCAAAACTCCGCCTTTCTCAAAGCGATTAACAACGGCGAAAGCCCTGAGGAATGTATCAAGCATCTAAAGGGCAAAGGGGGTGTAGGAAAGAGAAGATGGGTAGATGCAGCAATTTTCATGGGCGCATTCAATGCCTATGACCTGCTTAATTTAACAGCAGGAGGTTGCTACAATTTCTCAAATTCCTTTCTCTACAAAAATGGTATAGTGGATCTGTCAGAAAGTACCGTTGAAGAATTCCTGACTTCCGAGCTAAACCAAAAAGGGAGCAAGTTAATGGGAATAATTTAACGAAAAAACAGGAAAACGCTCTTTCGTCGCAAGATAATTGAGCGTTTTCTTTATTTAAAGGCTCAAGTAAAGAAAAGTGTTGTCAATAAAAATGTCATTGCGAAAACATCACATATTTTTGTGGCAATCTCTGCAAATTAGGGAAAATAAAGCCGAGATCACCACGTCGGACTTGCAGTCCTCCTCGTGATGACAAAAATCAACACTTCTCTTTAATTAAGCCTATTAAAACCGACCTACAGCAACTTTTCTGCCGCTACATAATCAAACTTTCCGCTACCCAAAACAGGAATATCTTTCACATACAAAACCTTTTTCGGAACCCACAATTCGCTCATTCCCTCACGCTTAAAAAATTCACGAATTTCCGACAAATTTGCCTCGCTGTTATTGGTCATCAAAACCAACTGTTCGCCCTTTTTGTCGTCCCTAACGCTCAAAATTCCCTGCAAACATTGCGGATAAAGCCTGTCCAAAAGCTGTTCCACCGTCGTCAGCGAAACCATTTCTCCCCCGATTTTTGCAAACCTTTTCGCTCTTCCCTCAATGGTAACATAACCTTCGTCATCAACTTTTACAATATCTCCAGTATCATACCAACCATCCGCCAAAGGTTGCAAAACTCCGGCTTGCTCACTTGTCATATAACCCTGCATAACATTATCACCTTTGACAAAGAGTCGCCCACCTTCATCAATACCATTAACTTTTTGCAACTTATATTTTATATCCGGCAACAACCTGCCAACGGTTCCCTCTCTAAAATGCATCGGACTGTTAATACTCAAAACCGGCGCAGTCTCGGTTGTTCCATAACCTTCCAAAATCCGCACCCCGAACTTTTTCATCCACAAATCTGCCGTTGTGGTTTTAAGTTTTTCACCTCCAATAACCGCATATTTCAAAGCAAAAAAGTCATACGGATTCGCCATTTTTCCATATCCGGCAAAAAATGTATCTGTCCCAAAAATAACCGTAGCCGCCGTATCATAACACAGCTCCGGAACAATTCTGTAATGCAACGGAGACGGATACAAAAACACCTTAACCCCGAAAAGCAAAGGTAAAATTGTTCCCACGCTCAACCCGAAAGAGTGAAACATTGGCAATGCATTAAAGACTGAATCTGTCGCATTAAAAGGAATTATGCTGGCAATTTGATAGCGATTCGCCTGCAAATTTTTGTGCGATAAAAATACTGCTTTCGGCGTTCCCTCAGACCCCGATGTAAAAAGCACCACCGCTGTTTTTTCTGCAGTTTTTTTCGGCTGTTTTTTCAAAACCCAATCACAAAAACCTTTCATCTTATCCGCTATCGAAATTTGTTTTGCCAAATCTTCCAAATAAACCAGTTTTACACCGGACTCAATTATCACTTTTTCCAGCTTTTCGAGCTTGGCTTTTTCCACAAAATCGCGCGAAGAAATAATCGTTTTCAGCTTAACACTTTTTATTGCCGCCGCAAAAGGCGCCGCCCCCAATGTAAAGTTAAGCATTGCCGGCACTTTGTCCGCAATTTGCAAAGCAAAAAAACTGACTAAATTTGCCAACACATTCGGAAGCATTATGCCGATTCTTTCATCTGTCGGTGCAATTTTTTGAAAACAACGCGCCAACACATAACTTTTTATCACAAAAGACTTAATGCTCTGCGGTTTTCTTTTTATGTCCTCCGCCACAATATGTTTTTTGCCGAAAACCTTGGCAACATTGAGAAGCGAAGAAAAAATATTCTCATTAATCTCCGAGGTTTTATAAATCATATTGCTCATAATATCATAAAGCTTTTGCGAAACCGCTTTTCGATATTGTCTGCGCGAAACATTGTTTTCTACAACAAACTTTTGCGGCGGCAAAATATTCAGCTTTATCTCGGGGAAAAACTGCGTATTAATTTTTTTCTTCAAATAAGAAAATTTTGAATATTGCGCACCATCGATTCTCACCGGCAAAATTTTTGCATTTGATTTTTGCGCAATAATTCCGGCACCCTCATATATTTTCATCATAGATCCGGTAACCGTAATTCTCCCCTCTGGGAAAATCATAATTTTTTTATTTTTTCGCAACTCCTCAATCAAACTTCTGACCGACAACGGACTGCGCGAATCAATCGGATAAAAATCTGCCAAAAGCCTGACTATCGGCATAAACCATTTGTGCGCCCACTCGGTATTTATCGCAAAAGTAATCCTTTCCGGCATAAACGCAGCAATCAAAACTCCGTCCAAAAGCGAAACATGGTTTGCCACAATCAAAACTCTTTTTCCGGCTTTGCGAAAATTTCCCAATCCGCTGATTTTGCTCCTGAAGAAAAAGAATAAAACACTTTGCAACAACGACCTTGTCAACGCATCAGGCAAAAGCGAACAAACTCCAAACGCAACCATTGTGCTCATTATTGCCACCACCAAAAACAAATTTGGCAGTCCAAAACCGCATGCCAAAAACACCGCCGCAAAAACCGCCGCAAAAACCATACCCAAAGCGTTCATAATATTGTTGCCGGCAATCACCGTCGCGACATAAGCCTTTGGCGCAAAGTGCTGCATCATGGCATTTAGCGGAATGATATATATTCCACCGAAAAAAGCCAACATAAACAAAGCAACCGAAATTCCAATAGCATGAGGCGTCGCCCAAAAAGCAATAAAACTAACTTTTTCCAACGGAGTTTGATAGTCTTTTGTAAACCAATAAAGCAAATATAAACAAAAAGCCATTCCGACTGCCCCGAGCGGAACATAAGTTGCCTGAATAAAACCTTTCAATATTTTGTTGCACACAAAAGAACCTGCCGCCACGCCCAAAGAAAAAAGCACCAAAAAGCAGGTTATAACTCCCTCGGTAGAATTAATAATTTGACTGCACAACGGATACACCTGAACAGCTACCAGCGCCCCGATCAGCCAAAACCATGTTGCACCCAAAACACACCTAAAAAGCAATTTATGCGATTTCAAAAAAAGAAAATTGCTCATCGTTGAAGAAAAAATATTTTTCTTTATCTTCAAATTTGGTCTTGATGGCTGTGCAAAGGGAATATAAGTTGAAGACACAAACCCCGCAAAAGCCAACACAATCAAAACCACAATACTGACATTTATCGGCAACAACGTTCCCAAAATCAACCCAAGCAAAATTGCCAAATATGTCGTGCTTTCAATATATGCATTTCCAGCAATCAGCTCATTTGTCTGCAAATGCTGTGGCAACAGCGAATATTTTACCGGTCCGAAAAAAGCCGACTGCGTTCCCATCAAAGCCAAAACAACAATCAACAACCACAAACTTTGAAAACTCCATGCCAAAGCCACACCGAGCATCAAAACCAGTTCCACAATTTTTAATATTTTGGCTATGTTATTGCGCGGATATTTGTCGGCGACATCACCGGCAATTGCCGAAAAAAGAAAAAACGGTAAAATAAATAATCCGGCAATAACATTCGAAAGCACAGCCGACTGTGCCGCCATTTTTATTGCCACCAGAGTGAGCAAAGCATTTTTGAACAAATTATCATTAAACGCCCCCAAAAACTGGGCAATCAACAACGGTAAAAATCTTCTGGTTTTGAGCAGGCTCATAGTCTTGTCCTCGTGCAGTTATCAATATAAAAAATAAAACATCATAAAATCCGACTGTCAAGCAACAAAAAAGGACAAGTCCAAAGACCTGTCCTTAAAACTTAAATTTCTTCATGCTGCATCCAGTCCTCGTCGTCATCCTTCTTCTCAACTTCTGCAACATCATTCACTTGAATCAACCCGCCGGACATCTCGCCGACTTTTTGTTGATAGCGATAAAAGATAACATCACGAGTGCCGCTAATACCGAGAAGAATACCGAGACCGGTTAAGAGCTGCCACCAATCAACGGTTTTCAACGCCGGATAAAAGGGAGCGACAACACAGTTGTTGATAAAGCCAAGAGCCAAAAACCAACCTGTTGCCGTAATCCAGCGGCGGCGGATAACCTTTTGACCATCAGGAGCATCTTCATTCTCCTCAAAAGAGTCATGAGTACGTTGCAATCCGACATCTCTTGCGCCGGAAATCGTCAACATAACACCTAGGACGGACAAGAGCATACTCCACTCAACTTGCCCGATAGGGAGATAAGGCCACAAGACGGCATTAATAAAAAAACCGAGGGCTACCGCCCATCCGATAGCATTCACCCAGTAGCGGTAATGCCAAAATTTCTTAAAAAAGTCTTTCATAATAATAGGATTTTAAATTGAACACTAATTAATGACATCCTAAAGATATTTCACAAATCATTTTTTGTCAAGTTTTTTCGCAAAATAAAAACCGCCCGATTCTCTTTCAGAAAAACGAGCGGTCTTAAATAACTTAAACGGCTACTATTTTGCCAACAATCCGTTCAAAACTGTTGTTGCCAAGCTGACTGTTGCCGGTGTATCTTCGATGCCGGCCAATCTCTTAGCACAAGTTGCAGAAATAGATTTTGCAACCGTTGAAACTGTTCCCTGTGTCAAACTGCCGTTCAACAATGCAACCTGACCTTCAGACATCAAACAAGACTTTAGTTCAGAGGTTTTTCCTCCGGTAAAATCTCCCAAAGATCCTGCCCCTGCGCAAGAAGCCGTTAACATCGCAAACATTGCAATTACCAAAAATTTTTTATTCATATTAAGTCTCCTATATTAAATCAAAAATATTTTTATCTTCTGTCGCCCATCAATCTAAGCAATGCCATAAACAGATTGATAAAGTCCAAATAAAGCGACAAAGCTCCCACAATCACCTTACGTCCTCTGATATCCGAACTATCGGCAGAAACATAAATTTCTCTAATTTTTTGGGTATCATAAGCCGTCAAACCGACAAATATAAAAACAGAAAGTATCGACAAGGCATAATCAAAAGCCGCACTTTTCATAAATACATTTACAATCAGAGCAATAATCAACCCCAAAAGTCCCATTCTCAAAAAAGAACCCCAAGAGGTCAAATCGCGTTTTGTCGTGTAGCCATACAAACTCATGGCACCAAAAGTTCCAGCCGTAATCAAAAATACTCTTGCCATACTGGCGCCGGTATATACCAAAAATATCGGTGCCAACGAAAAACCCATCAATGCGGAATATGCAACAAAAACTCCGCGTACTTGGCTCATAGTTCCTCTGGCAACCACCCAGCCGAAGCCCAAAATTATCATCAACGGCGCCAAAAAGAACAGCCAACCCAATAACGACATTCCACCCTGTACATTAAACATCATGGTTATCAATGGAGTATTTGCTACTACAAAAGCACTCAAAGCTGTAATAAGCAAACCACCGGCCATATGGTTATAAACACCGATAAAATAGTCTTTCAAACCCTGATCAATATCGGCTCTTTCGACGGCAGAAGTATAATTTCTTTCCATTATTTTTATCTCCTCATTAAATAAAACAACTAAGGAGTAATATAGTTTTTTTATTTTTTAAAATCAAGCGACTTAAATATATTCATTCAGCGATTCGGCATTTTTTTTCAACCACTGCCTGCCATACTCTGCATCTTCAGCCAAATCATCAACGCACCTCCAAAAATCCTCCGAATGATTGCGGTGCTTCAAATGTGCAACCTCATGCGCCGTCAAGTAATCAATAACCTTTTGCGGCGCCAACATAATTCGCCAATTATAATTGATATTATTCAGCGAAGAACAACTTCCCCAACGAGATTTTGTATCTTTTATAACAACTCGATTAAGTTTGCATCCGATTCTACCTGCTTTTTCAATAGACATTTGATACAATATTTTTTGTGCTTGCTCTTTTACAAAATCTCTCACTCTTCGCGAGAAAAAAGCATTTTCACCCGAAACCAGTAAATATTCTCCCTCAATTTGCACACCTGCACGCAAATTTTGACAATGCTTCAACTCCAATTCTTGCCCGTTCAAACAAATCTTCTCACCTGCCTCAAAAGGTCTTCTTGGTGGAATTTTTTTCAAATGTTCATTAATCCAGTCTTTTTGCGCAATCAAAAATTTGACAGCTTGTTTTTTGGAACAATATTTCGGAACTGTCAAAACCGGCAAACGCTTTTTTGCATCGATCCTCAAACCCAAAAGCCTTGCCCGATTCGACATCACAACTTCCACATCAAATCCGACCTCGTTTTTTATATCAAATGTCTTTCCAGTCAATAATGTAATCTTCATATTCATCATCTTTAACTTCTGTTTCCGAAATAATCAACCTGCCTCTAACTGACTGCATAGCATGGTGAATACTCTCTTTATTTCCGCTTATCAAAGGGTGCCAATTCGGCAAATCTTTCCCCTCTTCCAACAAGCGATATGCACATGTTTTGGGCAACCACTTCGGACGTTCCTTCAAAGCTTCCATATTCACCTGACGACAATCCGGAACTTTTTCAAACCTGTTTTCATAAATTCTGCACAAACAACTTTTGCTGTCCAGAAAACGGCATTTAACACAAGTAAAATATATTTTTCCATCAATATCAAGCTTGTTCAAACAACATTTTCCGCAACCGTCACACAAAAGCTCCCATTCTTGGTTGCTCATTTCAGCCAGTTTTTTCTTCTTCCAAAACTGTGGTTCAACCTCTTCCTTGCCTTTTTGATAGGTATTTGTTATCACAATCTTATATTCTGTCATATCACCCTATCTGCTCGGGCAACTGTTCTTCGCGAATAAAATTACCGAACTGAGCAAACTCACCATTCCACGATAATGTAACCGTTCCTGTTGGCGCATGTCTGTGCTTGCCGATAATAACCTCTGCCATATATTTCGTTGACTTCATTTTCTGCTCCCATTTTTGCATTTTTTCGGGAGTATAATTTTTATCGGTCTCTTTCGGTTTTTCACGCTCAATATAATAATTTTCACGATAAACAAACAAAACTATATCGGCATCTTGCTCAATTGACCCCGATTCGCGCAAATCCGACATAACCGGACGTTTATCTTCCCTTTGTTCAACACCACGATTGAGCTGCGAAAGCGCAATAACTGGCAAATTTAACTCTTTTGCCAAAATCTTCAATCCACGAGAAATCTCCGACAGCTCTTGAACTCTGTTTGCTTCTCCTCTTTTTGAGCTACCTGTAATCAGTTGGATATAGTCAATAACAATCAGCCCCAACCCCTTGGTTCTTTTCAGCCTTCTTGCACGGTTACGAATGGCATTGATTGTCAAACCCGGAGTATCATCAATATACAAAGGCATATTTTCCAAAGACCGAACAACTTCGGCGATTCTCCCATACTCGGCATTATCAATATTCCCGTTTCTCATTCTTTGCGAAGATATTCCCGCAGTCGAAGATAAAATTCTTGTAGCTAACTGGTCCGCCGACATCTCCAAAGAAAAAAACGCCACTCCGCGAGATTTTTCATTTATGCTTCTATCTCTACTCATCAACTCAGCAACATTATAGGCAATATTTGTTGCCAGCGCCGTTTTTCCCATTGCCGGACGCCCTGCTAAAACAATAAGATCCGAGTCGTTCAATCCGCCTGTGCTTCTATCCAAATCATCCAATCCGGTAGAAATTCCAGAAATTTTTCCCTCATGCTGATATGCCCTTTCAATATATCCCAAAGATGACGACAAAGCATCAGAAAAATTAACAAAACCTCTCGAAGCCTCACCTTTGTCCGACAAATCATACAACTTTTTCTCAGCATCTTCAATTTGTTGAACGGCACTTGAGTCGATATCCTCAACCATCGCCTTATTAACAATGTCATATCCCGTGGCAATCAACTCGCGGCGCAAATACTGCTCATATATATATTGAGCATAAAACTCCGGATTCGTCAGCGGCGAAGAACTTTCGGCAAGTTTTATCAAATATTTATAACCGCCGACATCATTCAATGAACCTTCTTGTTCAAAATAGTTCTTCAAAGTAATTGTATCAGCAACATGCCCGCGCGAAATCAGCTTTGAAATAACTTCATAAATTTTTGCATGCACGGCATCGGCAAAATGGTTCGGTTTCAAATAATCCGAAATATTTTCAAAAGCTTTATTGTTGGCCAAAATCGCACCCAAAAGAGCTTGTTCGGCTTCGATATTTTGCGGCATTGCAGACAGGTCAGGTTTTTCCATTTATTTACTTTCAGTCAAAAAATTATTTTTCTCTTTTTTAGCAAACAAATTTCTTTTTTTCAAAAAATATTAAAACACCGCATTGTGTATTATGTGGATAATTTACAAATCGCAATCAACGAATATAAGCAAGAAAAATATCTTGCTTTTTATCAAATTGCATTATACTAAAAAGACAGCGTGTCTGCGTAGCTCAGCTGGATAGAGCACAAGCCTCCTAAGCTTGGGGTCGTGGGTTCAAATCCCGCCGCAGACGCCATTTTTGATTTTGAAAAGCTTTATTCTTCGCCTTCAACCCAATTTTTAATTTTGTTCCACAAAGAAGAAAAATCCATTCTCACTCTGCGCCCATAAACCGCATAATTTGTCCCGCGCAAAGTAACAAATGTCCAATAAGCACCAACTGCAAAAATTATCAAAACTCCGACCATAAGTGCCGCCCCTACAATAAGCATTGCCGTCATTACCAATGACAAAAACAAATTTTGCAACAACCCATAATCATCGTTTTTCATAAAATACACAGAATAAAGAAGCATCGCGAAAACAATCCACGGTCCTCCACGCAGACAAATATCTGCAGCTCTTTCAAAACGCTTAATTTTCAAGGTAGCAGACCAAAGTGCCGCCCCAATCAACAAACTGAACAAAATCAGCAAAACATAAAACAGTGTAGTCATTTTTCATTCTTTCAAAAACTGCCGAAAGAGTACACTATTTCGCACAATTTGTCTAGTTATTATTGCAAAACAGCCTCAAAAAATCCTTTTGAATATCAAGCAATTTTTCAACACTGCTCCAATCGACATATTCACCGGCAGTATGTTCTCCGTCCCCGCTGCCGGAATGCATAATTACAATCGAGCCTTTTTGTGCAAACGCTCTCGAGTCTGTGGCCCCTCCGATATATTCAAACTCGATTTTTTGCCCCAATTTCTCTTCAGCCAACTTTTTATATTGCAAAACATACGGATTTCTCTCATCCATCACCACCGGAACGGAAGAAGTTATAATTTCATATTCAACCCCATTAATAAGACAGGAATCCAAAAAGCTTTTCAGCTCTTCGACCGAAGAATTTTCCGTCAATCTGAAGTCGAGCGTAGCCTCGCAGTAGTTAGAAACAACATTCGCAGCCCCGCCGCCGGCGATATTTGCCATATGCACCGTATTTATCCAAGTATCACAAGGAGCAGGAGATTCTTTTGAAAAATAAGTATATTTTTTGCGAATATTACTCCAAACCTGCATCAACTTTTCATTTGCATCGATTCCCAGCCACGGTTTTGCCCCATGCGATTCTTTTCCCTTCGCAACCAATTTGATAAACACCGGATTCTTACACTTTGCAATAATCTTCGTAATATCACCGGCAACATCAACATCTAAAACAATTTTTGATTTCAACTCCGGATATTCACCCAAAAACGCCGCCAAACCGAAACTTCCTTTTTCTTCATCACTCGACAACAGCACTCCGAATTTTATCGGTAATCTCTCTTTTACGACATATTCCAACGATTTCATACCGACTGCTGCAAAAGACTTCATATCCAACGAGCCACGCCCACGTAAAATATTACCGTCAAACTTTGGTTCAAACATCTCATCTGCCGCCGGAACAACATCCAAATGTCCCACCACCATCACATCAAAATCTAAAGTATCAACATTTGAAAGCAACATAACCGGAGCTAACTTGTCTTTTTTATACACTTTTTTGACAACCTCATCACCAAAAAGACCTTGCACATATTTAAAACAATCTTCAATCTCTTTAGTATTTCCCGTTTCGGTTCTAAACTTAATCAAATCAGTTGTAATTTTTCTTAATTCCATTTTCTTTCCTTTACTTTTTATTCACAATCTTTGGTTAGAATTAGCACAATTGTAATAAAAAAAGAATTAATAAGGAAAAATAAATGAAAATTATATACATATTAGCTTTACTTATGTTTACCTCGACCAATTTTGCCCTTGCCGAAGACAATGAAACTGACGACGAAGGTAGCACCCTGCCTCGCATGGTATCACTTCGTTCCGACCATGTTAACGCTCGCTCCGGCCCCGGAACTCGTTATCCGATAGAGTGGATTTACCAACAAAAACATGCTCCGGTTGAGATTGTATCAGAGTTTGAGCTTTGGCGCAAAATCAAAGATTGGGAAGGCTCAGAAACATGGGTCCACAAAGCCATGTTGCAAAATCAACGCTACACAAAAATCATAAAACAAGGCGTTGCCAACATTTATGCAAAACCACAAGACGATTCGAAAATAATCGCCAAAGCCGAAAATGAAGTAATCGGCCGCATTGAAAAATGTCCCGAACAAAAAGACTTCTGTCTTATTAAATTTTCAACCATAGAAGGCTGGGTAAAACGTAACGATTTATACGGAATTTATCCCGGTGAAATCATCAACTGATTATTGAAAGCAAAGCAATGACAAAAGTAAATGATATAGATTTTTCCGATATTTATATAACACCTGAAAAACTGGTGTTTATCAACGACAGCAATACCGAAAACGGTTTAGCCCGAATTGAACCGGAAGATTTTAATACTTTTTTTGATCTTGTTGAAAAAACTTATGACGGACACAACCCAAGCTATTCTGTAATATACGATCACATTTCTTATCGTGTAGAAAGAAGTGTCGCATTATACGGAATCCAGTATTGTGCCCGCAAAATGCCGAGAGAAGTTCCTGCTTTTTCAAAACTCGGTTTTCCTGTAGAGTTGAGAAGATATTTATCATCATTAAGCAACGCTATGGGCTTAATTTTGTGGTCAGGTCCTACCGGAGCAGGAAAAACAACCTCCATTTCAGCATTATTAAAAGAATACCTTTTTGCCCAAGGCGGCTTTGCCTACACCATTGAAGACCCGGCCGAAATGCCTCTGGACGGTATATACAAAGCCTCAAACGGAAGTTTAGCTCTCTGCAAACAAACCCAACCGGTAGAAGGCAATTGGGGCAACTGCCTAAAATCAGCACTGCGTTCAAAACCACGCTTTATTATGGTCGGTGAGATAAGAACTCCGGACACTGCCAGTGAAGTCCTACGCGCCTGCACTTCCGGACACTTAGTGCTTTCCAGTATTCACGCCAACAACGTAACAGATGCCATCAATTCGGTTGTAAAATATGCGACTTCTGCCGGAATGAACGAAGAATTGGCTTACGACTTGTTCTCTCGTGGCATGCTTGCAGTTTTACACCAAACACTTGACGGTGTTCAAAACAAAGCTCCGAACGTAACCTATCTGTTTGCTAACCCCGACACAACACAAGGCGACCAAGTCCGCTCCATTATCAAGAGCGGAAACTTAAATTTGGCTACCTCTATAGAAACTCAAGAGCGCCGCTTAACTATGGGAAAAACCTTGTTTATGATACAGGATATCAAACGCTAGCCCCTCTCGGCTTTAATTTTATATATATTGTCAATAACGTCGGAAGAATCCCACCTGATGCTTCCGCGGATTCTCCCTATCTCTCTACCTTTGCGGCTAATTAATATACTGATTGGAGAAGAAAAAACTCCGAAAGCCGAAGCAACCGCCTCTTTTTCATCAACATAAATCTCCAAGTTTTCAGCTTCAAATTTTTTCATAAATAATCTCTGTTCCGAAAAACCCGAAACCCACTCTGCCTTCGGAGAAATCATTATTACTCTGACTCCATCATTTTTTGTCTGTTCTACAAACTTGCTCAAACTTTTAAGTTCATTAAGACAAGGAACACAATATCGCGACCAAAAAATTGCAATTATAAAATCACCCTCAAAATCACTCAGCGCAACCCTGTTTCCTGTTTCACTTATCAATTCTTTTTTCGGCAATTCGCGAGAAACTGCATAAAGATTCACCTTACCAGAAGCCATAACTGACTGGGTGACAAAAACAAAAAACAAAACAACAAATATCTTAAAAAATTTCATCTTTCCATTTAATAAAATTAACATTATTTTTGTATTTTTCTCATATCTATAATATAACCAATATAACAAAACATACAAGCGAAAGGTAAAAAATATGCATAACTGTCCGAAGATAATTCTTGCCGTTTTGTTTTTATCTGCAATTTTAGGTGTAACCGCCTGCGGAAAAATGTCTGACCCTGTCACAATAGAAGGCAGCGGATATCCTCATGATTATCCTCGCCAATAAAAGGAAAAAAATATGAGTTCTGAAAATAACTTTATAAACGAAATGATACCCTATGTCGAATTTGCCGACAATGCCAACGAGCGCACACCTTGTGTTTTGGTTTTGGACTGCTCTGGTTCAATGCGCGGCGAACCAATAAAACAGCTCAACATCGGTTTAAAAGCTCTCGAAAAAGAGCTAAAAGAAGACATAGACGCCAGCTCTCGAGTCCAAATTTTGATAATCAAGGCTTTTGGTAAAGACGAAACAGAAATTTCCTCAGACTGGATTGATGCCATGAATTTTACTGCACCGGAAATGGTTGCAGGAGGACTTACTCCTCTCGGTAAAGCAATGGAACTGGCACTCTTAAAAATAGAAGAACAAAAATGCTTATACGATAGTTGCGGAATTACCTCAAAGCGCCCCTGGATATTTCTTATCAGTGATGGCGAACCAACAGATTATGACTGGGAAACCATCGCAAAAAAATGTTGTCAGGCACAAAAAAACAAAAAAGTAATTATCCACGCTGTCGGAACAGAAGGTGCAAACTTGGAGAAACTGGCAAAATTTTCTCTCAACAGCCCAAAACGGCTTAGTGGCATGAAGTTTACCGAATTCTTTCTCTGGTTAAGTCGCAGTGTTTCATGCATATCCAAAGCTGCGCCAAACACCTCGGACTATCTCGATGATACGGGCAATTGGGATGAAGGATAAAATCAGAGTATTATCTGCTTGCGTAAGGGGGCCTTTGCACAAAATCCGCAATATGCCCTGTCAAGACTATTGCAAATATTCCAACAAAGGCGAAAACTTTGTCGGCATCATCTCAGACGGTGCTGGCTCTGCAAAATATGGACGCATAGGAGCAAAAATTTTGTGCGATACGCTTGTAGATCTGCTTCCCAATGTTCCTTTTTCTGAAATAAAACCTGCAATCTTAAACTCAATCGAAATTGCCAGAGAAAAATTACAATTTCATCGCCTTAACTCAAAAAACAACTCTCGCGGATTGATGTCTTTTGCCGCCACTCTAGTCGGAGTCGTATATAATAACGACAAAGGCATATTTTTCCACATCGGCGATGGAGCCGCATTGGCCTTTTTGGGAGGCAGCTTTTCAAAATATGTTATTTCAAAACCCGAAAACGGGGCCTTTTCCTGCGAAACATATTTCTATACGATGGACGATTGGAAAGATTGCATTCGTTTTACATTTTTCGACAAAGCCCACACCATAATGATGATGAGCGATGGAGTTACCGGCTTTTCATTTTTACCCAACTTTACCGATATTGAACCGCGTTTTCTGTTACCGATTGACAACTTCTTAAGCAAAGAAAAAACTAAAAAAATTGCTTCGCGAGCACTTTATAATACACTCAGTACCGACAAAGCACAAAAAATCAACCCCGACGATAAAACTTTTCTTTGGATAAAACTATGACAGAAGAAAATCCTATATATACAGCTGTTTTCGGTGATGGCTCATTCCAAAAAATATCATTGGGCAACATAATTAACAAAGGTGGCGCCGCCGGCAAAATATATGAAGTCGTTGAACACCCCAACTTTGTTGCAAAAATTTTTCACAGCTTGGCAAAAAGCAACACCAATCGCGAAAAATTGCAAGCAATGCTTCAAAATCGCCCATCCTTTGCACCTGCTCAAAAAAACGGTAAAGAAGTTTTGATGTCCGACGGCGAAAAATATATACAAATAGCTTGGCCGGAAGCAATTTTAGAAAACGATAACGGTTTTTGCGTTGGTTATCTGATGCCACGCATAGATTTAAGTCTCGCCGCATCTCTCGACCATTTTTTGCAAAAAGCAACCAGACAAAAACTGAATCTTCCGGAAAATTACGATTACAGAGTCCGTATTGCTTGCAATTTAAGCGCCATGGTTGCAGCCCTTCACGAAAAAGGGCACTATATTGTCGACCTAAAACCATCAAATGTTTATGTATATAAAGAAAGTATGCTCGTTTCCATATTGGACTGTGACGGATTTTCCATTAAAGGTGAAAAAAATCGCTACCCTGCCGAGTTTGTCAGTGAAGAATATATCTATCCCGAGGGCATGAACCAAGATTGCGAAGAAATGGGAGAAGAACAAGACAAATTTGCGTTAGCTGTAATCATCTTTAAGTTATTAAACAACGGCATACACCCCTTTTCCGGAACCCCGCGAAAAACCAACCATTCACCTTTAACCATACAAGACAGAATTGCACAAAATCACTACGCATACGGTGCATGGGCAGACTTATACCAAGCGCCACATCCCTATTCTATTCATGACTTTTTTACCAAAGAAACTTTAGAGCTGTTTGACAGAGCATTTATAAAAGGTCAAAAAAGGCCGACAGCTCAAGAATGGGAAAAACACTTACGCAAACTTATAAGCACACTAAAACCGTGCAAAAAAAATCATATGCACTTTTATTTTACCCCAAAAGGCTGCGGACTTTGCATGGTAGAAGAAAAATTTAAATCAACCTTAAAAGATGTTGAAAAACAAACTCAAAATCCCAAAACAATCAGAGGTGTAAGTATCGACAATTTGGCTCCCGAAAAAATTGCAAGCCAAAAAAGACAACAAATGCAGCGTCTGAAAAAACTCAATATCATAAGTTTGGCTTGCATTACCATATATCTTTTATTTTGGAGTTTGCTATACCCAATAACCGCCCCTTTTGCGAAACAGATATCAAATATGGGCTTCGGAATACAAATGTTAGTCATAACTTTTTTAATGAGCTTCATCTACAAAGCATTAAAAAAATTTTCTCCCAGAATACCAGTCTTAAATAATCAGGCCATTACTACAATCCTTTTTATATACCCGCTATTATGCAGCATGATATGCCTTTGCGCCATAAACAACCCACCGGTTGAAATTATTTTGCTTAGTGAATAATTTTTTCTATGCAAAATATTATAATTGTGATATAGACACCAATAATATAAAAAAAATTTGAAAGGCAAAAATTTGTTAAACTTAAAACCTATTATGATATCCGGAAAAGAAGTTCTCCCCCTCATAGAAGGTGGCAAGGGTATCAATGCCAGTGACGGACGCAGCAGCGGTGCATGGGCACACGAAAATTGCGTCGGCACTTTTTCCGGCGTAAGTCCCGACTTTTATGACAAAGCGGGAAACGTCGTCAGTGAATTTATTTCTCTCAAATCACGTCCGGAAAGACACCAAGAAATGATAGAACGTGCCATAAAAGGCGGTGTTGCCCAAGCCCAAGTCGCTCACGAAATATCTGGCGGCAGAGGGCGCATTCACATGAATATGTTATGGGAAATGGCCGATTCGCAAACGGTTCTCGAAGGCGTTTTAAGTAAAGCAAAAGGACTGATAAACGGCATTACTTGTGGCGCAGGCATGCCCTACCATTTGGGCGAATTAGCCAGTAAATTTGGTGTATACTACTATCCTATTGTTTCTTCCGCCAGAGCTTTCAACATTTTGTGGAAGAGGGCATATAACCAGTTTACCGAATTTTTGGGAGGGGTCGTGTATGAAGATCCATGGCTTGCCGGTGGGCATAACGGACTCTCAAATGCCGAAAATCCCGAACAACCGGAAACTCCATATAACCGAGTAATCAAACTTCGCCAACTCATGAACGAATATAATTTGCAGGAAATTCCAATTATATTGGCAGGTGGCATATGGAATCTTAAAGATTGGGAAGATTACATTGACAACCCCGAAATAGGCAAAGTCGCTTTTCAATTCGGTACGCGCCCGATGATAACCAAGGAAAGCCCCATCAGTGAGGCTTGGCAAAAAGTCATGTTGCACGTGAAAAAAGGTGATGTCATTTTGCAGCGTTTCAGTCCTACCGGATTTTTCTCCTCCGCAATAAAAAATACTTTTCTCGAAAAACTTATCAATCGCAAAAACGGAGAAGTCGCATTCAAAACTGAGCAAGATGAAGAATTCTCAGTACCTTTTACAATCAACCACCACAAAAATGTTTTTATAAGACCGTCCGACAAAGAAAAAGCCGACAAACAAATCAATGCCGGCTATACCGAAATACAAGAAACTCCGGACCAAACAGTTGTCTTTTTAACTCCGAAAGAGCTGGAAGAAATGAAAGAAGACCGCAAAAATTGTGTTGGTTGCTTGTCACAATGCCAATTTTCCACTTGGTCAGCATCTTCTCCTACAAAATCTACCGGAAAATTACCTGACCCCCGAACCTATTGTATCCACAAGACATTATACGAAGTCGGCCACGGCGGCAGTGTTAAAGACCACCTTTTGTTTGCCGGACACTAGGTTTATCGTTTTGCGACAGACCCACTCTATCGCAATGGCTGCATTCCGAGCGTAAAAGAGCTTATCGATAAAATCAAAAACGGAGAATAATAAAAAAGCCTGCATACTTTGCAGGCCTTTTTTTAACGACTGACAATCACCATCGCTTCCCTAAGCAACCTGCCGTTTATCATATAACCGGTTTGCAACTCGGCAACAATTGTGCCTGCAGGTTTTGTCTTGTCCTCAACTTCCTGTACGACTTGATGGAATGCCGGATCAAAAACATTTCCGACCGCCTCCATTTTTGTAATACCAAATTTATTAAGAACTTTCATCAACTCCATCTCTGTCAGCTCAACCCCTTTTTTGAATTGCTTGAGTTGCTCTTCATCATCATTTTCAACAGCAGTCAAAGCTCTATGAAGATTATCAGCAACAGACAACAAGTCTTTTGCAAAAGCAGAAATTGCATACTTTGATTGTTTCTCCATATCCAATGCACAGCGCTTCTTTGTATTTTCCAAATCAGCATAAGCTCTCAAATAATCATCCTTAAGCTTGGCATTTTCGGCCCGAAGATTCTCTAATTCATCTTCAACAGCAAGATTTTCTTCAGTTTTTTCCTCACAATTTTCCCTTTCCGGATTCTGATCTTCATCCTTAAAGTCGAGCTCTGTTTTATCTTTTTTCATATTATCACCTTGTATATTCAAAAAATTCTCTGTCGTTTATACAAAATTTAGTTAGTAAAAAGTGACAAGTCAAGTATCGATATTTTTATTTGCAGTTTTAATTGATTATTAAAACAGATGGTATATTTATATAGCAAATATGTACATATAGTTTGTGAAAGTTTTATAATGATTGCTACGAATCCGGATTATAAACCTTTGCCGTTGGAATTTAATAAGAAAAAGACTCCGATTTCCTACAGCACGGTTAATAACAAAAATCTAAACGCAATTCAAAGTCTTGCTACTCAACAATGTTTGAGCAAAAAAGAATGGGTACCCATATCCCAAATAAATGCTTGGATGCTAACAGCAGAAACCGCAACCTTCATGAAATGGGGAGGGCTCGGTGTTGTAGCATCAGAATTGCCGGAAGCTTTCAATAAAAACTTTATCTCAAATAATGACAAGATCTCCATTATAACCCCTATATATGAGGGAACCACCGGCAAAAAAACTGCCTCGTTCGACGGAAAAACTTATTATGGAGCCGAAAACAAAATCATTCCCTTACAAAAGGTTATTTCTATAAAGGTACCATTTTGCAATGCTCATAATACATTAGTGGAATATCCAACCGACATCTTTCAAGGCAGTTACAACAATGTTGACTACCTTTTCTTGCAAAATTCTCGCTTTTTCTCAATCAATCCCAGCCCCAAAAACAACCCGGCACAAGACGGATGCTATGTCTTGAACAACAACAACATCAACGAAGTTGAGCGTTTTGCCTTCTTTTCAAAAGTAGTATATTGCCTGATAAAACACCTTTTATCGCACAATAACACTTCCATAAAATTGCCCAACCTATTAATTGCAAACGACTGGCATAGCGGCGCCATCTCCGGATTGCTGAAATATTTGCCCTTAGCACAAACAGAAAGCGGCGAAATGAGCAAATCACTTGCCGATTCCATTTTACAAATACCGGTAATTCACTTGGCTCACCATCTAGGATATCAAAGCTGGGACTATCCAAACACCGCAAGAATACTAAATTCCTTGTACGAAAACACAAGTTCGTTAGTATTCAAAAACGCTAAGGCAATCAAAAACAGCAACCCTCGCACAACTAATACATTGATTGTATATGACTGCTACAACCAAGCATCATGCAATTTTCATCTTGCCGACAGAGTTGTTACTGTTTCCAAAAACTATATGGAAGAGGTTTCAAAAGAACTCGATTTCG
>JAGCFG010000130.1 GCA_017650255.1 Alphaproteobacteria bacterium
ATAGTCATTTACGGTAACAATATGAACACCCTTGCCTTCCAAAGCCATCAAATAAGCCGCCAAAGTTGCAACAAGCGTCTTACCTTCACCGGTTTTCATCTCGGCAATCATACCTTTATATAATACGATACCGCCAATCAACTGAACATCATAGTGGCGTTGTCCGAGTGTTCTTTTTGCCGCCTCTCTCACAACGGCAAAAGCCTCCGGCAATAAAGAATCTAAAGTCTCGCCTAACTTAATTCTATCACGAAATTCAACTGTTTTGTTTTTCAATTCACTATCACTCAAAGCCTCCATTGCAGGCTCCAGCGCATTTATCTTATTTACTATCTTATATTGTTTTTTAATAAAACGATCATTGGCACTGCCAAAAAATACTTTTGCAATTTTTCCTATCATAAAATTCCACCTTGCATAACATTAAAAGTTCACTTTACATTTAGTATTTATAATATATAAAGTCAAGTGTAGGGCAAAACTTATAAACCTGTCAAAAATATTTTCTTGGATTATTTTTAAATACGTTTATAATCGCTTCTAGTTTTATTTTTATTTGGAGGTACATTTATGAAAACTAAATATATTGCAGCAATCGCTCTTTCTCTTGTTTTGTTCAATCCTTTGAACGCAAACGCTGAAGGCAAAAGCGGCATTGCAGCCGTTGTTAACGGCGAAAAAATCACTGTTGATGAAATTAAAAATGTTTACACCAACAGTCCGCAAATCAACAGCAGAGAAAAGTGGGATGCATTCTATGACAAAGCACTCAATGTTTGGGTTAGCAGCAAATTGGTTCAACAAGCAGCCAATGGCTCCAATGTCAGAAATTCTAACGAATACAAAGAGCAAATGGAAGCTTTGGGCAACGATGTCGCCAGCAAACTCTACCTCAGACAAGAGTTAGATAAAAGAATTAGCGAAAACGATTTGAAAAATCTCTACAACCAATACAAAAACAGATTCGTTTCTGAAAAAGAAATGAGAGCTCGTCACATTTTGGTTGATGACGAAGCTACAGCTAAAGACATTATCGCTCGCGTTAAGAAAGGCCAAAAATTCAATGATTTAGCTGCTCAATATTCAAAAGAAAAGAGAGTTGACCTCGGCTACTTCACAAAGAGAATGATGGTTCCCGAATTCGGCGATGCAGCTTTTGCTATGAAAAAAGGTCAGTTATCTCAAACTCCTATCAAATCACAATTTGGTTACCACATCATCTATGTTGACGATGTTCGCGACAGCAAACCTTTGTCTTACAAAGAAGCTGAACCACAACTCAAAGGTGTTTTGGCTCAAGAAGCTGCAAGAAGTTTGATGGCTGATATGAATAAAAATGCCAAAGTTGAGAAATATTCTCTCGATGGCAAAACCATTCAATAATAGCTTCCTCATAAAAAAAATTGCCCCCTTCACCAAGAAGGGGGTATTTTTTTGCCATAAAAAGAACAATAAAGCGTTACTTTTACAAACTACCGATTCTATATATCCAAATCATCAACAAATTTTGCCCGTTCAACAATAAACTTAAAGCGCAATTCCGGATTTTTTCCCATAATTCTCTCTACTTGGCGACGAGTTTCAAAAGCTTCTTCTTTGCCCTCCTCTGTTCCTGTATCAGGGAGCACAACTCTCAAAAGCGTGCGTTTTTCCTTATCCATTGTCGTTTCTTTCAGCTGAACTGCGCTCATCTCGCCCAAACCCTTAAATCTGCTTATTTCAGCTTTAACGTTTCCTTTGACAACTTTCTTTAATATTCTGTCTTTATCGTCGTCGTCCAAGGCATAATAATTATTACCCCCTGCCGCAATTTTATAAAGCGGAGGAGTCGCAATAAACAAATGTCCGTTTTCAATAAGCTTAGGCATTTGCTGATAGAAAAATGTCATCAACAAAGATGTAATATGCGCACCATCGACATCGGCATCTGTCATAATGATAATTTTTTCATAGCGAAGATTATCTTCGTTATAATTATCTTTAATGCCGCAGCCCAGAGCCTCTATCATATCTTTAATTTCTTGGTTTTGCGCAATTTTATCAAGCGAAGCCGCCGCCACATTCAAAATTTTTCCTCTCAGTGGCAAAATTGCCTGAGTTGTCCTGTCTCTGCCCTGTTTTGCAGAACCTCCTGCAGAGTCGCCCTCAACAATAAAAATTTCCGTATCTTCGGCAGAGTTGCGTGAACAATCAGCCAACTTTCCTGGAAGACGCAAGCGCTTGGTAGGTGTTTTGCGCAACTGAATTTTTTCTTCTTTCTTTTTACGCCTAAAGTCGGCACGAGAAATAACATATTCTATCAAAGCCGATGCATTCTCCGAGTCGGAAGAAAACCAGTGATCAAAAGCATCCTTTACCGCTTGCTCGACAAGTCGCGCCGCCTTTGGCGAAGTCAGCTTGTCTTTCGTCTGTCCCTGAAACTCCGGATCACGTATAAAGACCGAAAGCATAATGCAGGCATCACTCAAAAAATCTTCATTTGTAACATTGGCAAGTTTTTTAATATTTGCCATCTCACCATACTCTTTCAAACCTCGCAAAAGAGCCGTCTTAAAACCAATCTCGTGAGTACCGCCCTGCGGCGTAATGACGGTGTTACAATAAGAAAAACAAAAACCATTTTCATCAACCGGCCAAGTCAAAGCCCATTCCACCTTGCCTTCATCATTGGCAAGCATAACTTCTCCTGTAAAAGGAGTACGATTAATTGTCGTGCGAGCCCCAAGCTGATAGTTCAAAAAGTCCTTTAACCCGTTTGGAAAATGCAATTCCATAAACGCAGGTGTCTGCTCTCCCTCTCCGATAAGCTCTTGTGCACAGCGCCAAATGATATGAATTCCCTTGAAAAGAAAAGCCTTTGACCTCGCCATACGATAAAGCTTGTTTGGAGAAAAGCAACAATTCGTTCCAAAAATCTCATGATCCGGTCTAAAAGTAATGCTCGTTCCTCTTCTGTTGGCAACAGCTCCGACAAATTGCAGTTTATCAAGCGGCTTACCTTTGGAATAATGCTGACAATAAAGTTTTCTATCACGAGCTACTTCTACGGTCATCGTCTCCGACAAAGCATTAACGACAGAAGATCCCACACCATGCAAACCTCCAGAAACCTTATAAGCTCCACCACCAAACTTGCCGCCTGAGTGCAACATTGTCATAATAACTTCCAAAGCAGACTTGTCCGGATATTTCGGATGCGGATCAACCGGAATACCACGCCCGTTATCAGTTATAGTCAAAGAATAGTCAGAATTTAAGGATATCTCAATTTTGTTGGCAAAACCGGCAACAGCCTCATCCATGGCATTGTCAATAATCTCCGCTGCCAGATGATGAAGCGCATGCTCATCTGTACCGCCGATATACATTCCCGGACGTGCCCGAACAGCCTCAAGCCCTTCCAAGACCTGAATATCTTGGGCCGAATAAGAACTCTTTGCAGCAGTTGCACTATCAAACAAATCCGTCATTTATATCCTTAAATATCAAAAATCAATGCCGTAAAACTACAAGAAAGTTGCTTTTTTATCAAGCAATTTTTGCCGTTTCAGCACAAAAAACGCCAATCATCTTTAGAAATCCCATGACAAACCAAACATTGCCCTATAATCCGGATCGACCGAAGCTTGGTGATCTGGATTCAAACGAACTGCCATTTCACTTTTCATCATCACTTTTTCCCACAACTCGCGGTTATGGTACAAGGCAAACATATACTCTCTTGCCGAAGGCTTTAATCCCGCTCTCACATTTTCTCTATATACTGTATCCGAATAATTATCCCTACCAACCGCAATATCAAAATCTGCTGCTCCTTTATACACCCGCAACGGTGAAGATATCTGAAAACCTAACACATCCGTTTTATTAAAGTTATAATGTGCATCAAAAGCAAAACTGTCACTCAAAAGTCTTGATGTGCTCATCATACTGCCGGAACTTCTCATTGGATCTGTCCAACCGTGATAATAAGCTCCGCTCAATGTCAAATTTTCTAACGGCTCCCACGAAAGCATAATTCCTGCATAAACGGTATTTGTATCATCAATATCCAATGCTCCGCGGCCATTCATACCCAAAAGGGCATTGTCTTCAGACAAAATGCCGCCCATAAGATTCAAAGCTAAATTTGGTTTTACATAATATTCAAAATTCATATCAAAAGCATAAGCTCGATCATCAAAATCATAATCATTATAAGCCTTATCGCCATCATAAAGTCCGTTTTCTCCGGTCATAAAACTGAATTTGAGTGTAAAATCATCAAAATAAATATCGTTTTTCAATCCATAAACCTGATTCATTGCCAAAAATGGATTAAAAGTTGCTTTATCATGATAACTGTCGGCTGCATATTGACTGTTTTCCGCAAAAAAGAAACTGCTGGCATAATCATCGGTAGCATACGAAGTACTGACAAACCCCATTCCGCCATCATGATTATTATATGAGGAAGGAGCATAGCCAAAAGCAAAATTGCCCGATGATACTTTTTGTTTGTCCTTACGACGAGAAAAATTATACAAATCACGCTTAAAATTACGCTCTCCGCCATGCGTAGATTTCACCATCGCCGGCATACTTACCTGGAAAGGACGATTATACTTATCAAAAGCCGTCATTGTTTTCGGCATATGCTTTTGCAAAGGCTGCTGGAACACCGACGGAACCTCCATCCTTGTAGATGCCGTATTAACTCTTTGCGAATTTACACTATTTCCGGAAACAGTTGCCAAATATCCTTGAGGATTTGTCGCCTCAGCCAAATCAAGCATACCATTACCATAAATACTACTATCAGCATAAACCCCTTCTTTATTGGCTGTTTCAAATATTAACTCAACAACTTGTTGTGGTGTCATATACGGATATGCTCCCATCAACAAAGCCACACTACCCGCAACCACACCTGCGGCCATAGAAGTTCCGTAACCACCATATATAACTTGATCATAAGTTCCCGTCGACCTGATTTTTTCTGCCGAAGTTCCGCCAGGAGCAGCAATACAATAAGCCGCAGTTGACCCGCACTTGTTTGAATAGCTAGGCATAACCCCATCATTACCAACAGACACAACAGTTATAAATAAATTTTCTAGCGATGTAGAAAACTCCGGAATCAAAGGAATTCCGTTATATAATCCAGGTTCAGCATAAGCTTCATTCCCTGCAGACATTACAATTACAACATCCTTATTAGCTGCATATCGCATCCCGTTCAAAACAAAATCTTCAAGATAAGATAAATTTGATGGTTCCGTAACCTTTGTGGCATTAACTGATGCACTCGCATCAACTCCCAAGCTCATATTTATTATCTGGGCACCTGCATCAATAGTGTCAACCATTGCATCACTTAACGACGAAAGAAAATCCCATTTTGTTCCGATAAGTTTAGCATTAGAAAAAGCAACACCATGCATATAAAAATCATTTTTATCAGCTGCTATAATACCCGCAACATGAGTACCATGCCTACTGCTGTCGGACGTCCCCGGAAGATAGTTATTTTCATCCCAATCATAATCATCAGCATATTCTGAAGCCCAGTCGTTATACTCACTATGTGTCATCGCAATCATATCAATTACCTGACCGCTTCCATCATACAAAAGTGCCCGATTTAGAGAATATTTCCAACAATTAGTTGTATCACCATTACGACAAGGGCCATAATCTCTGTTTATACCACTTATATTTGTTTGTTCAAATTCAATATTCTGATTATATATACCGGTATCAATTGTTCCCACATAAACATCATTCAATTCAGATACCAAATTGCCGTCTTCATCTTTTTGGTACAAACGAGCATATGCTGTTGAGGCATTAATTAATGGCAAAAATCTTCCATAACCATATTCATTGGTTTCAAAATATGAAGGAGTTAAATCATTGTTAGTTGTTCCACCGTTGCCGCCGCCGTTGCCACCACCATTATCGCCGCCGTTTCCGCCACCGTTGTCACCGCCGTTATCTCCACCATTGCCGCCGCCATTATCACCACCATTGCCACCGCCATTATCGCCGCCGTTTCCGCCACCGTTGCCACCGCCGTTATCTCCACCATTGCCGCCGCCATTATCACCACCGTTTCCGCCACCATTGTCGCCGCCGTTATCTCCTCCGTTGCCACCGCCATTATCGCCGCCGTTGCCGCCGCCATTATCACCGCCGTTATTGCCGCCGTTATCTCCGCCGTTGCCGCCGCCGTTGCCGCCGCCGTTATCACCACCGTTGCCACCGCCGTTATCACCACCGGATGGAACATCTCCCGAAGAAGAATTAGCAGATTTACTGCTTCCTCCTCCGCTACCCCCAGCAGCAATTGCTGCCACAGCACCTCCAGCCAAAGCAACAGCACCTATGGTATATCCTGTGTTCCAGCCAAAGTTAGACTTTCCTGCCATAGCTGCCTTAACGCACGGATGACGGGTATTCGCACCATATCTCTTCAAGATTCTAGCCGCTGCCATATTGTTTTTATAAATAGCCACACAAAGAGCTGTATTTCCATTTGCATCAACATCATCAATCGAATACCCCAAATTAAGCATTCTAGAAATTGCACGGGTATTACTTCTGGCAGCACTTTCATAAAACCATTTCACCATTTCATCAGAATAATATTGGGCACGAGCAGAAAAGCTTGCTACAAAAAATAAAGCACTCAAAAACAAAATATACTTAATTTTTTTCATCATGCCCCTCTTTCCAAACTATGTATTCTCTTCTTTATCAGTATCAGAACTGTTTTTATCCTCTTTGTCGGCAAACAGTTTTTTAGAAAAATTTCCCATTTTTTCAGCGTATTCGTTACTCCACTCAACCATAGAGTCTATTATAGGTTTCAGCTTTTTGCCCATAGCGGTCAAGCGATATTCAACTTTTGGAGGAATTTGGGCATATACTTTACGAATCAAAACGCCTTTATCTTCCAATTTTCGCAAATTTGAGGTCAAAACCTTTTGGGTAATATTCCCCATAGATTTCCTCAACTCACCAAAGCGTTTTGTACCATTGAGCAAACACTCGACGATTTTTACCTTCCAATGGTCGCCGATAATATCAAAAACGGTATCCGTTATATTTTTTTGTGTTTTTTTCAACAGCCGCAATCCCCTACTTTTTTACCATTCAAAGGCAATGGTTTCCTTTCGGAAACTATTGCTTCACTTGGTTACCTCTTTACTTTATAGCACAATAAAGTAATATTGGCAACAGAATAAACCAACTAACAAGGACTGATTTTATGCACAAATATACTAAAATTTTATTACTAAGTGCAGGAATTGTCGCTTTTAGCAACAACGCCAGCGCTTCCGGATATCAATTAAACGAATATTCTGCCACCGGTCTCGGCCGCGCATTTGCCGGCATTGGTGTTGTTGGTGACGACTATTCGGCCATTTCTTTCAACCCTGCCGGTATGATTTTAAAAGGCACCGGCGGACAGCTGGGCTTGTCCACAGTTCAAATGCACTCTTTTGTTGACGGTGGGATATACAGAGGAGAAAACATGATTAGCAACAGACCTTATGGTAAAATGAATTTTTACAAATTCCTACCTTCAGGATTCGCACAATACAAAATCAATGACAGAGCAGTAATCGGTGCCGGTGTATATACCCCGTTCGGATTGGCGTCCATTTATAACAAAGATTGGTTCGGCGCCACTCATGGTGTTAGCACAGAATTAGACGTTATTGATACCGCTTTGGGTGGAGCATATAAGGTTACAGACCAAATTACCTTAGGTGCAGCCTTGATTTATCGCTATGTTCACGGCGATATCATGAATAATCTCACCAATAATCCAGGTTCTCACAATCGCTTTGATCTTGACGGTTGGGAATTTGCCTACAATTTCGGCATTATGTATGAACCTGTCAAAGACACTCGTTTTGGTATTTCATATCGTTTGAACTCTGCCCACAAAGTTACCGGCGATCGTCGCATCAAAAACACCATGCCCGGCTTTGACGGAACTTATCCAGGCGTATCCAAAATGACTTTGCCTAACCAATTATTGTTCTCCGGCTACCACAAATTGAATGAAAAGTTCGGACTTAGCGGTGCCATCCGTTGGACCAAGTGGGATATTTTTGATAATTTCGTAATGAGCTCACCATCTTTGAACTTAAATCCAACAGTTGTTGTTCCCGAAAAATGGAAAAACACTTGGACATATTCTCTGGGCTTGGACTACTATTTCACCCCAGAGTGGACATTCCGTGCCGGTCTGTCATATGATCCAACACCGATTCGCGACAAGTTCCACCGTACTGTCCGTATTCCGGATTCAACCCGTTATTGGACGACATTGGGCGCCAGCTACAAGACTAAAAAATGGCAGTTTGACCTAGGTTACGCTCACTTGTTTATGACAAAAGGAAGAACTCACGAAACTGCTAACAGCTTAGCGGGACCGACCACTATCAAAGCAGAACACGACAACTACAGTAACATGGTCGGAGTTCAGTTCCAATACAATTTCTAAAAATTGTATAATTCGCATGAAAAAAACCGCGCCTATCAACAAGCGCGGTTTTTATTATCTTCCTTTTCACACCAAAAATAATAATCAATCTTATTTTCCTCAATCAAATCATCTGGCTTGCATTGTCTGATAATTTTTCCTTTTTTGAGAATAATTATCCTGTCCATCTCTTTTAGAGTGGAAACCCTGTGCGCAATTGCAACAACCGTCTTATTTTTCATCAAATTTTTCATTGCCTTTTGGATATAATACTCCGTTTTGCTATCAAGAGCAGAAGTAGCCTCGTCCAAAATCAAAATCGGGCTGTTTTTCAATATGGCACGAGCAATCGCCACCCGCTGACGCTGCCCGCCGGAAAGTTTAACTCCTTTTTCACCGACTTTTGTGGCATAACCTTTGGGCAATTCTTTAATGAACTCATCTGCATAAGCTTTTTTTGCCGCCTGTACAATTTCTGCTTGCTTTGCCCGCAATTTTCCATATGCAATATTTTGAGCCACCGTTCTGTGGAACAAGCCCGTATCTTGCGGAACATAAGCAATCGCCTCATGCAAACTGTCCTGTTTGACTTTTGCAATATCTTGCCCATCGATCAAAATTTGACCTTTATTAACATCATATGCTCTTTGCAAAAGAGTTATCAAAGTACTTTTTCCGCTACCGGACACTCCGACAATACCAACCTTTTCCCCTGCCCCAATTTTCAACGAAAATTTATCAAATACCTTCTTTTTCTCATAACCAAACTTTACGTCTCTAAATTCTATCTCTCCACCGCTGATTATTAATTTTTTTGCTCCATCTGCATCAACAATTTCATGTTTAACTACAAAAGGCATCATTGCCGCCTGCAAAGCCCCCAAAATTCCGTTAAGCTCACATATATTTGACCAAATTCCTCCCAAATTTGACATCACCGTGTTCATCAGCATCAAAACCAGAGTTACCTCACCGACACTGATTTTTGCTTGATACCACAATTTAACAAGCAACAACATTGTACAAAGTTCAAACAAACACAATATCATTCTCTGCACACGCAAATTGTCATGAAACTTAGCCAAAACCCTCAGCCTTGCAATTTTGCATTTATCAAAAACCTTTTTTACAAATGAAATTTCATAATCTTCGCTGCCCATTGCCTTAATATTCAGAGCATTAGTGATACTGTCCGCCAAAACACCGTTAAAATCGTCCAGCATATTGTCCGCATTTTTGCTCAAATCACGCAGCTTAAAACTCATTTTATAAGAACAAAAAGTAGAAGCAGTTCCAAAAACAATAATCAGCAGCAAAAAGCACAAATTAACACGTCCTATAAAGAAAAAATTTATCAAAATAATAAAAAAATGACTGTATAATCTGGATATATACTGCTGTGCCTCCACGGCTTTGGTCGCACAGTTTATAACTTTTTGCGATAGTTGCCCGCTTTTTTGCGAAGAAAAATATTTTTCTGAGTGCTTTTGCATATAATCCACCGCAAACAGTTCAATTTTTGCCGCCATAAAATTGCGCACCCTGTTTTCTTCTACAAGCTCCCTAACCATCCTAAACAGAGATTCTCCAATATACGAAAAAAATATCAACGCCAAAAACACCCACATCTTTGTCCAAACAAATTCTTCAGGTGTAATAGAGGCAAA
>JAGCFG010000003.1 GCA_017650255.1 Alphaproteobacteria bacterium
GGGGTAAAAGTCAAGAAAAATAGAATTTGAAAAGATATGCCAGTTTGTGATAAAAATTGTTGCAAAATTTTTTGTGCGGAATTATTAATAGAGAAACGTGAAAAATATGATAAGGCTTAGAGATGACAAATAAATTTTATATTACTACCCCTATTTATTATCCGTCCGGTTCTCCTCATATCGGGCATTGTTATACGACAGTTGCTTGCGATGTGGTTTCGCGCTATAAAAGAGCGAGAGGTTTTGATGTGCTGTTCTTGACAGGTACGGACGAGCACGGACAAAAGATTGAGGACAAAGCTGCGGCGGCTGGTTTGGCTCCACAGGCTTACGCTGACCAAATTGTCGAAGAGTTTAAGAAACTTTGGACTTTTATGAATATTTCATATGACAGATTTGTCCGCACGACTGACGATTATCATATTAAAACTGTGCAATATGTTTTTGAGGAGCTTTATAAGCGCGGATATATTTATAAAGGCCAATATACCGGCAAGTATTGCAAGCCTTGCGAGAGTTTTTGGACAGATTCTCAGCTTGTCGACGGCAAATGTCCTGATTGCGGCCGTGAGGTGGTAGAAACATCGGAAGAAGCCTATTTTTTCAAGCTGTCGGAGTTTTCTGACAGGCTGAAAGCGCTTTTGGAGAGCGGAACATTTTTGGAGCCGGAGAGCCGTGTCAAAGAGATGGTGAACAACTTTATCAAAACGGGTTTGGAAGATGTTTGTGTTTCAAGAACAAGTTTCAAATGGGGAGTTCCGGTAAATTTTGATGAAAAGCACGTTGTTTATGTGTGGGTTGATGCGCTTTCTAACTATATTTCGGCGCTAGGGTATCACAATGATACATATTCAGACTTTGATAAGTATTGGCCGGCAGATATTCATGTTATGGCAAAAGAGATTGTGCGTTTTCACTCTTTGGTATGGCCGGCGATGCTGATGGCTTTGGATTTGCCTTTGCCAAAGAAAATTTATGCTCACGGCTGGATCGTCATGGGCGATAAAAAGATGAGCAAATCTTTGGGCAATGTGGTTGATCCGTTTATTTTGGGTAAAAGATACGGAATTGATGCTTTGCGTTATGAAATTTTGCGCGAGATGCCTTATGCGGGTGACAGTTTCTTTTCTACAGAGCTGTTTTTGCAACGTATAAATACCGATTTGGCCAATAATTTGGGCAATTTGGTTTCGAGAAGTGTGTCTATGGTGGCAAAATATTTTGATGGCACTCTGTCGGCGGAAAGACAAGCCGAAGAACTTGATGCTGATTTGATAAATTTGGCAAAAGAGTTACCATCGAAAGTTGAAGAGAGAATTGACGATTTTCATCTTTGCGAGGCTTTGGACTTGATACAAAGTTTGGTGTCGAGAGCCAATAAGTATATTGACGAGACAACACCATGGACTTTGGCAAAGTCGCCGGAGATGAAGATAAGGCTGGCAACGGTTTTGTATAATTTGCTTGAGACAATCCGTATTTGTGCAATTATGCTTGAGCCTTTTATGCCCGAGAGTATGAAAGAGGTTTTGAGCAGAATTGGAGCGAGTGGAGAGGAAACAAGTTGGAATTCTGTTCATGAGTTCGGTGTTTTGAGCAGAACTACAACAGTTCGTGCCGGAGATCCTATTTTCCCGCGGATAAATATTGAAGAAGAGCAAAAATTTTTGCTTGCCGATGCTTGCTAGTTTTTAAAAAATGCCGCACAATTTTTTGATGTAACAATTTTTCAAAAAAATGCTTGCAAAAAAAATATTAGCGGTTTATATTCTGCGGCGTGTGGTTATGGGTGCGTAGCTCAGTTGGCTAGAGCAACTGACTCTTAATCAGTGGGTCCAGGGTTCGAATCCCTGCGCGCCTACCAGCAAAGAAAAGCCGTCCTTATGGGCGGCTTTTTTTGTATGGCAATTTATTTTCCGATTGATAAACCGCTATATATAAATGAGATTAAAATCCAAAGTACAACTATGCAAAATCCCCAAATTGCAATTTTATACAATATTTCTACTATTTTTCTTACTTTTCCCATTTATTCCTCACATAATCCAGATTCTTTAGTAGGATTCTACAATCTGTATTGGGATTTTGCAATCCTAAATTTATACCTTCATCATTATTTCCGAAGTCTTTTTTGCTATCCAATAATGCAACATATAATGAAGGCAAGAAATCCAAAACAAAGTCCTTACTATCTCCGTTTAATGATTTCCAATTAACTTTCTGACGGAAGTCATCCATTTCCTTTAAGATGCCCAGCCCCTTTGTTATCTTGTCGCTCGGCCAGAAAGCATTCTTTAATTGGGCAGCTCTACACATCCCCAGACGGTGGTAATAATTATCTCCTCCAACTAAGTTTTTTGATTTCATTTCTTTCCATGCATCATCAAGAACCATGTATTCAGGCAGCCAACCCAAAGTTTTATCAGCTATTTTTTTTTATATTTATCTTTTTTTCCTTTATTATATTACTATTCTAGTTTTATCCTTTCTTTTTAAGATTATATGTTTAGCGAATCGGATGAGTCAATGTTTTGTAAATTGATTAAACAGATTTTTGACTTGA
>JAGCFG010000131.1 GCA_017650255.1 Alphaproteobacteria bacterium
CTGAAAAGCGCGAAAAAGCAGGTAAGGGGGCAGCTCGGGCGTGTCGTCGTGAGGGCCGTGTTCCAGCCATTATTTATGGCAACAAAAAAGAGCCTGTTATGATTAGTCTTCATCCAGTTGAGCTTGAAAAAGCTTTGGATATGGTTGGTTTTTATGATGCCGATATTGAAATTGTTCTCGAAGGCAAAAATATCAAAGTTTCTTGCCAAGATGTTCAATTCCATCCGGTTTCTGACAAGCCTATTCACGTTGACTTTCTTAGAAAATAAGATTTGAAAAAATTTTTTTCGGAGCGTTGACGGGGAATTTTCTTGTTTGCGCTCCGAAATTTTGTTTTAAAGTTGGATGATATGTTTTTGATTGTCGGTTTGGGGAACCCCGGTGCGGAATATAAAGATACTCGCCATAATGTCGGTTTTATGACTGTTGATGCAATTGCCGAAAAGTTTGGTTTTGGCACGTGGCGAGAAAAATTTGATGGGTTGATTGCAGAAGGAAAAATCGGCCAACATAAGGTTTATTTGCTAAAACCGCTGACTTTTATGAATCTTTCGGGAAATTCGGTGGTTAAGGCGGCGATGTTTTATAAAATTTTGCCGGAAAATATTGTGGTTATTCATGACGATATGGATTTGGAAATATCAAAAATTAAGGCAAAAACAGGCGGCGGAACCGGAGGGCATAATGGTTTGAAGAGTATTGATGCTTGTATAACAAACGCATATCATCGTGTGCGAATCGGTGTCGGACATCCGAAAATCGGAGATGCAATCAACCATGTGTTGTCTGGTTTTTCTAAAGAAGAAAAAAAATATTTGCAGGAAAATATCAATTTGATTGCCGATAATATAGAAATATTGCTAAATGAGGGGATGCCGGCTTTTAGCAACAGAATCGGCATGCTGAAAGCGTAATGGGAGGATAAAATGGGTTTTAATTGCGGAATTGTCGGTTTGCCGAATGTGGGGAAATCTACTTTGTTTAATGCATTGACACAAACAATTGCGGCACAGGCGGCAAATTTTCCTTTTTGCACGATAGAGCCGAATACCGGCAGGGTTGCTGTTCCGGATAAGCGACTCGACAAGCTTGTAGAGATGGTTAACCCCAAAAATGTTGTGCCGACGCAATTGGAATTTGTTGATATTGCCGGTCTTGTGAAAGGTGCCTCAAAAGGTGAGGGCTTGGGTAACCAGTTTTTGGCAAACATTAGAGAAGTTGATGCCATAATCCATGTTTTGCGCTGTTTTGAAGATGATAATATTACCCATGTTGAGGGTAGCGTTGATCCGGTGAGAGACGCAGAGATTGTGGAAACTGAGCTGATGTTGGCGGATTTGGAATCGCTTGAAAAAAGATATGACCAGACGGCAAAAAAAGCCAAAGGAGGCGATAAAGAATGTATTGTCCGTTTGGCGGTAATGGAGCCGATTATTGCGGCTTTGAATAGTGGAAAACCGGCGAGAACGGCTGCTCCCGACGAAAAAAACAAAGATGCCGTAAAAGAATATAAAATGTTGCAGCTTTTGACCTCAAAACCGGTTTTGTACGTTTGTAATGTTGATGAAAATTCGGCGGCAAGCGGAAATAAGTTTTCTGATATGGTGATGGCAAAGGCCGAAAAAGAAAATGCCAAAGCGGTGGTGATATCTGCGGAGATAGAATCGGAAGTGGCACAGCTTGAGGATAAGGCTGAACAACAAGAATTTTTGCAAACTTTGGGTTTGGAAGAGACAGGACTTACCAAGATTATCAAAGCAGGTTATGAACTTTTGGGGTTGCAGACATATTTTACTGCCGGACCAAAGGAAGTTAGGGCTTGGACTTTTGTAAAAGGCTCAAAAGCGCCACAGTGTGCGGGAATTATACACTCGGATTTTGAGCGCGGGTTTATCAGAGCAGAAACGATTGCCTATGATGATTATGTGCGTTTGGGCGGTGAACAGGCCTGTAAAGAAGCAGGTAAAATGCGCTCTGAAGGCAAAGATTATGTGGTTCAAGACGGCGATTTGTTGAACTTTTTATTTAATGTGTAAATAAAAATTTAAGAATTTTTTGTTACAATTGCTCCGAATCGATGTTTGAGCGGCCGGTGTCGCTTGACAAATGTTTTGTCCAGTGGTATAATAACACTATGAATTGACATAACATTTGCTAGAGGAGAGGAACAATGAAAGTTAAAGATAAAACTAAAGAAAAAAATGTAGTCGCTATTTCAGGTGTTCATATTGGAATAGGTGGTACGATCAGAAGAATTGCTGATAGAGCAAAGAAGTTTATTAAAGATTATAGTGCGACGGTGAAGGTGGCTACGGTAACAGCATTAGCTGCGGTTGGAGCTTTTACGTCTTCCGCTCTTGCCACAAATTCGGAGGATGCAAAAAACAGGGCTGCGGCAGGTGGTGTAGTTACAACTCTAGGTTCGGGAATTGCTTTAGCCTTCTCTTCTTTTGAAAGAGAGCAAAGAAACAAAAATAATAATAACAATAATAATACAGCCAAATATACGGATTTTATGGAAAGATAATAGGGGAGATGTTTATGTCTTTGGAACAAGTTGTAGTTGAGGAATTTGATATTTATAAAGACGGCGATAATTATTCTGTTGCCTTTGAGCTGAAAGATGAGCCGATTGAGGATGCCGAGTTTATGTATGACGGCAGAAATTGTGCTGTTTTGGTTCGTAATAAAAAGAAAGCTTTTTTGCTTACCAATATTATTCCGGAGATGCGAAGAGTTTTTTCAAAACTGGGAAAAATCGGCATTTATGAAAAAGACGGAGAAAAAGTTGTTTGTGCATATGATGTTGATATCAGACATGTAAAAGATATGCCTTATCCGGATAATTTTCAAAAAGATATGAAAAAAATGATGGATGAGCTGAAAGAAGAGCTTGGCAAAGAGGATTTTGATAAGTTGATGGAAATTTCTCGCGAAGTGAGCAAGGAAATGGAATCTAAAAAATAAATTCTTTAGCAAATGGAATAAAAAAACTCCGCAGTTGCGGAGTTTTTTGTTGGATTGGTGGGTGTGACAGGGATCGAACCTGTGACCCCTACGATGTCAACGTAGTGCTCATACCGCTGAGCTACACACCCGATGATGAGAAACTTTTATAGTATTTGTTTTTAAAAAGCAAGAAATTTGTTATTAAATATTTAATATTTATTTTGTATAATCTCGTAAAAACCGTTGCAGAGGATAAAAAATGAGTGACAAAAAGCTTAGTTTTAAGGTGGATTATTCCAAACTTGATATTGTAAGTGAGTATAATGTAAAAACTCAGAGATATCCGCTGGTGCTTTCTGTGCCGCATAGCGGAAGAGTTTTTCCGCCAGAGTTTTTGAAAAATGTTGCTGTATCAGAAGACGAACTGCGCTCGAATGAAGATCCGTACGTCGATGAGTTGATTATGGATGCCTCTAACTATGGAATTCCTATGCTGTCTTTGAATATTGCCCGTTCTTTTATCGATGTAAACAGAGATGTTTTGGAAATGGACTCGGGAATGTTTTATAATTATCCGGAAAATGATGTGGTGACGGACAACAGAAGATGCCGTGCCGGACTCGGCCTTTTGCACAGAATTACGGCGGACAGAAAGAATATTTATGACGGTTTGCTTGATTATAATGAGGCTCAGGCGAGAGTGAAAAATGTGTATAATGTTTATCACAAATCTTTGCAGAAGCTCATTGATAAGACTTTGAAAAAATTTGGTTTTTGTTTGGTGTTGGATTGCCACTCAATGCCCTCGAAAATTTGTAATATAATGCAAGATAATCGCCAGATTGAGGTTTGTTTGGGAACTTTGTTTGAACAAAGCTGTGCTGCGGAAATTATTGAATTTTTTACCCAAAGATTGGAACAAAAATATAACGTAAGTCTTGATTGTCCGTATTCAGGTGCTTTTACAAGTTTTAATTATTGTCAGCCGCGAAAAAATGTTTTTACTCTGCAAATGGAGATAAACAGAAAGCTTTATGAGGACGAATCTGTGTATAAAAAAACTGCTGCTTTTCAGTATGTTAGCGCAGATGTGTGTGACTCAATAATGGCTTTAGCGAATTTTTTGCTGGATTTTAAAAAATAAGTATGTTATAGCTCTGCTGTTTTTGAATTTTGAGGCGGTATTTCTGCCTTGTTTTTGGTAAAGACCTCTGAGGTTTTGCGATTTTGAGCAAGATGAAACCATTTAGCGGGGGATTTTTGCGGCAGGCTTAGAGATGTAGAGGGATACTTGTTTTTTTTAGAGTATCAAAAGATTTTATGTTATTTTTAATATTGCTGATGTTTTTTCAGCCTGTGCCGGCAGTTGCGCAAGATTTTGCGGTTGCCGATGATGGGTTAGCCTGCTTTAATGCAGCTGTTGAGGCAGAAAAAAATTATCAGATAAAAAAGCATTTGCTGGTTTCTATTTCTAAAGTTGAGACGGGCAGATGGAATGAACAGTTACAACAAAAGACTGCTTGGCCGTGGACTGTGAATGTGGCAGGGAAAGGCTATTTTTATAAGAGTAAAAAAGAGGCCGTTGCTGCTGTTAAGGAGTGGCAAAGCAAGGGATATGACAGTATTGATGTCGGTTGTATGCAGGTAAATTTGCGGTTTCACGGCAATAAGTTTGCAAGCATAGAAGATGCTTTGGATCCAAAGCATAATGTTGATGTGGCTGCGAAGTTTTTGCTCGGCAGGTATAAGCACCGTAAAGATTGGTTGTCGGCTGCTGCTGATTATCATTCTAAACGTCCGAGTAAAGCAAAAACATATAAGCAAAAAGTTTTAGCATCACTGAGCGAAACAAATATGATGAATTGTTCGGTAGATAATGTAAATAAGATTAACTTTGATGTTAAATATGCTCAAAATTTGTTGTTTAATTGGGGCGGTTTTGCAAAAGCGGTGAGTGAATTTAAGATTTCTTTGAGAGACTAAAAATGCAGGTAAGCAAGTTTGAGAGAGAATATTTTATCAGCAGTTATGAGTGTGACAGCAAAGGTGAGCTGCGTATTGTAACACTGATGAATATTTTTCAAGATGTTGCTGACTCTCATGCAGAAAATTTGGGCGTTGGTATTGAATATTGCTTGAAACACGGACTTGCTTGGTTTGGCTCGAACTATTATATCAAAGTTACAAGGATGCCCAAATGGCATGAAAAAATAAAAATTGTTACCTGGCCTTCGCAAGAGAAGAAAATTGGCGCGGTCA
>JAGCFG010000132.1 GCA_017650255.1 Alphaproteobacteria bacterium
CAACAATAAAAAATCATAATATCATTGAGCAAAACATTTTTTAGAGGGAAAAATGAGCAAAAAAAATCTTTATGCCGGCATAATGACAGGAAACTCGCTTGACGCGGTAGATATAGTTTTGACTGACTTTGCCGACGGACACATGAAAGATATTTGCTTTCACAGCAAATCAATTCCCCTCGATATTGCACAAGATTTTAGAAAACTAAAACAACTTCTCACCCTCAACCATGGCGACATCAACGAAACTTATCAGCAACAAACAGGTTTTTTTATAAGTCTGCATAACCGCTATATCAACCTTGTTGCCCAAACTTTTAATGAACTGATACACCAAAACTCTGTTTCAAAAACAGACATATGCGCAATAGGCTTTCACGGACAAACATGCTACCATTTTCCTCCATCAATTGCTGGCAAAAACAACGAACCCAACACCCTGCAAATTGGCAGCGGACAAATGCTCAGCAACTTAACTGGTCTACCCGTGGTTTTTGATTTTCGATCCGACGACATCATAAACGGTGGAGAAGGCGCACCTCTTGCCCCCATACACAACCTTCATATTGCCCAAGCAACAAAACTAAAATCTGCTGTTTTCTGCAACGGTGGCAACACCGGTAACATAGCAGCCATAAACAACAATCAGGTAATTGGTTGGGATTGTGGTCCGTTTAACCATTTTGTTGATTATTTAACTCGCGAGGAAAAAAACGAAGCCTGCGATTTTGATGGAAAATATGGTAGAAAAGGAAAAGTAAACACAAATTTATTAAAATCTTTATTTAATAACAGTGTTATAACTTCCAAAAAACAAAATTTTCTTTTACAAAATCCTCCAAAATCTGCCGACCCTGCTTGGTACGACATTTCATCTCTGAAAGACATCTCCATACCTTTTAACGACAGAATAAGAACTGCGGAATTCTTCAGTGCCTATATCATGGCTTTCAGTCTGAAATTTTTACCCTGCAAAACTCCGGATAATTTTTTGGTTTTCGGCGGCGGCTGGAACAACCCAATAATATTTGAAGATTTTAAGAATATTTTACACCAAAAAACTATCGTTTTACCACAACACCAAGAAATTTTTTCAAAAATTGCAAATCCAAAAGCCCAAATTTCATGGTCAGACAATTTTGGATTCAGCTCAAAATATATGGAAGCAAGAATTTTTGCTGATATGGCCAACTGCAAAATCAATAATATCCCCTACTCCACCCCTCAAACAACCGGTTGCAAAACACCGACAATCTGCGGCATTGTTGCTTATCCAAACCAAAACAATTCGCTTTTATGGTCACGCGCCGCCAAAGGCTGGAGCAAAAAATAGATTCACCTGATTTTAATAAAAACAACATAAACTAACACGTATATATAAACTCTTAAAGGACAACAAAATGCGCAAAATCATATTGTTAGCTATGCTGTTTTGGACAATTCCCGCTTTTGCCCAACGTTTTTCCGACAACTCCGATTACACCTTTGCTGTCAAATTTCTAAAAACCGGATTTGAGATGAAAAAAGACAATTTTGTTGTTTCACCTCTTTCTGTATATTTTGCCACAACCTTGCTTGCCAACGGCGCCGAAGGAGAAACTCTCCAAGAACTAAGCAGCATTTTGAGCGCACAAAATCAACACAACTTTGACATACAAAAAACCAACGAAATTGTAAAAAATTATATGAAGCAAAAATCTTCCCAAGTAGAAATAAACAATTCTATTTGGGGCAATCAGTTCCTCCAAGACTATACCGATTTTGTTCAACAAGAACTCTCTGCCGAACCCAAAAAACTCCCCTCAAGTACTTCTGAAATCAATAAATGGGTAGAAGAAAAAACCAAAGGCAAAATAAAAGATATTCTTCCCGTCAAGACCCCTGACAATACAGCACTATTTTTAGTTAATACCATATATTTCAAAGACGAATGGCACAATAAATTATCTTTTTTAGAAGAACAAAAATTCCAATCTCTTGATGGAAGAACAGATAAAGTAAACATGGTAGGAACCCAAACAGTCTTGAACTATTATGAAGACAATTTGATACAAGCCGTCAAACTCCCCTATAAAAATAGTGATGTTATGCAAATTTTATTGCCTAAAAAAAATATAGATTTTAATCAATTCATCAAGAATCTGACACCTCAATACTTATCATCTATAAAATACAAAGGAGATCTCGTAAGACTAAGAATTCCTCGATTCGATATAGGAATAAAAATAAATGGTATGATATCATTCTACAAAAAATGGGGTATTAAATCAGCTTTTGAGCCAAGAGCAGACTTCCCAAAAATGAGCAATATTTCGCATTATGTTGACTCTATCATTCATGCAACTAACATTTCAATCGACGAAGACGGCTCCGAAGCTTCTGCCGCCACGGTTATCAACATGATGTTATCAAGCCCGGGACCAGGCAATGTAAAAAAAGAAAAACCTATAGAACCAAAAATTTTCACTGCTGACCGACCTTTTGTTTTCATGATTAACAACGGACTTTTCATCGGCACCTATACCAAAGGCTCTCTTGTTGCAAAAAGAGGCTCGCAGGAAGTAACAGAACAAAATCATCCGCAAAAACCTTCAACCAACAAATATGTCCGCCCGCGCAAGCCTGCATCTGTAACCTACAACCGCTCACCTGCCTATAATAACAAAAACCAAACCCGCGGCGGCGTCAGTCATATTAAAAGAAACTAGATTCGTTTCTCAGAGCAATAGCAATATTTTGCAATCTGACATTTCTCGCAATCAGGTTTTTGCGCCTTGCAAATATATCGCCCGAACAACACCAACCAATGATTGGCGTACATCAAATATTTTTCCGGCAAAACAGCCAACAGATCTTTTTCAACCTCTTCAACATTTTTTCCTTGGCTAAAATCTAACCTATGCGCAATTCTAAAAACATGTGTATCCACCGCCATTGTCGGTTGACCGAACCACACATTGCGCAAAACATTCGCCGTCTTATGCCCTACCCCGGCCAAACTTTCCAAATCTTTTTGCTCGCTCGGAACTTCTCCACCAAACTTTTCAACCAAACTTTGGCTCATGCTCATAATGCTCTTTGCTTTGTTATTAAAAAGCCCGATTGTTTTTATATATTCTTTCAAACCGTCCAAACCCAATGCCAACATTTTTTGCGGCGTATCAGCAACCTTAAAAAGCTCCTTTGTTGCCTTATTAACACCCTTATCCGTACTTTGCGCGGACAAAATTATTGCCACCAAAAGTGTATAAGCATTTGTATATTCCAACTCGCTTTTCGGCTCCGGATTCGCATCAGCAAAAATCTGCATAATCTCTAAAATTTCAGAATTTTTTCTCATGCTTTCACCCCTCCTGCACCGGCAGCTTTTGGCGCCTCTGAATCCAATGGCCATCTTGGTCTTGGCTTAAAATCTAAATCATCAACAAAACCTTTTTGAAAACGCTCCAATCCTGCCCATGCAATCATAACCCCGTTATCTGTGCACAATCGCAAAGGCGGAGCCGCAAAAACCAAACCTTTTTTATTTGCCAAATTTTGCATTTTTTCACGCAGATAAACATTTGCAGCAACACCTCCGGCAACTACAATATCTTTACCTTTCGGATAATTTTTCTTAAAATATTCTATTGCCATTTCCAACTTGTCAAGCAAACATTCACAAGCCGTTTTTTGAAAACAGGCACAAATATCTGCAACATCTTTTCTTGGCAAAACTTGCTCTTCAATATCTCCGTTACCATACGATTCGATAATTTTTCTAACAGCTGTTTTCAACCCAGAAAAAGACAAATTGCAATCACCGGAACCTTTCAACGGATGTGGCAAACAAAACCTATTTTCATCACCTATTGCCGCCATTTTCTCCACCATAGGTCCTCCCGGATAACCGAGCTTTAACATTTTTGCAACTTTATCAAAAGCTTCTCCGGCCGCATCATCAATTGTTGTCCCCAAACGCTGATAATCTCCCGGTCCTTTGACCACCAAAATCTGACAATGTCCACCGGAAACCAGCAACAACAAATATGGATATTCGACATCATTTGTCAGCCTCGAAACCAAAGCATGTCCCTCTAAATGATTGACAGCAACAAAGGGCTTGTTCAAAGCCAAAGCCAAAGCCTTTGCTGCCATAACTCCTACAACAACACCGCCAATCAGCCCCGGTCCCGAAGCTGCGGCAACAGCATCTATATCTTTTGGTTTTATTTTTGCTCTTTCAAAAGCTTGAGCAATTATATCATCAATATGATCCAAATGAGATCTTGCCGCAATTTCCGGCACAACCCCGCCAAACAACTTATGTTCTTCTTGCGACAAAACCACTTCTGATAAAATTTCTTTTTTATCACTCACAATCGCGGCCGCAGTCTCATCACAACTACTTTCAATTCCCAAAACTATCATAACTTTGTCTTTTGATAAAATTTTAACTATTGTCCGTCATAATAAACCAATAAAAAGTTTTTTACAAAGGAAATTACAATGGTTAAAAATAAATCATCACTACTATCCAAATCAAGCAAAATATTACTTTTAACCTTAAAAACCGCAGAGTTTTTTACGTTTATTGCCGTATTAGCCTTGTTTGCTACCCTTTGGCAAAAACCCGATTTGCTAACAAAATTCATTCCCCTCACCATACAGCAACCAACCATAAATTTAGACGGGATCAACTCACAAATTTCTAACTTAAACAAAAATATCGATATCCTTTCAAATGCCGTTCTAGGCAATCAGGAAAAGTTTGATTTGTTCAAAGAAAACCTTAATTATTTTAACAAGTCAAAAGCTGACTTAAGCGAAATAAGCAATATTGAAAACAGATTATACAACATAGAAAAACAGACTTCACTTTTATCAAAAAAATCTAATAACGCAGCAATGCTTCTTACCATTGCTTTGTTAATACGAGATAATATATCAAAAGGATTGACCTGCCAAAACGAAGCAGAAGGATTAAAAATATTAGCCAATAACATTAATGCTATCAGCGAAGATGTTGATTTTGTTGCTTCTCATTGTCATATTAACTTTATTTCTGACAATACATTGATTAACGGATTTAACGAAATTTACAAAGAAATTAATACCCCAACCATTGAAGCAGACTGGAAAAAACGCATAACCGCCAAAATCGGTGAATACGTAAAAATCTCAACTCCAAAAAACAAAAACGATGTTCAAGTTGTTGATGTTACTAAGGTTTTAGAAAAAATAAAATCTTTGGTAAACAACGGCGACTTTGCTGCAGCCGCTTCTGTCCTGTCAGAACCGGAAAACTCAGCTCTTCTTGAAGATGAAAAAATATACAACTGGTATCAACAAACAGAAAATCAACTGAATTTTTACAAAGCATTATCAAACATTATAAACAATTCTCTGTTAATTATGAAAGTTGAAGATGCAAGAAATGATCAAGAATAATTGGAACAAAATTTATCAAAAAGCACCTGCCACACTTGAAAATATGGCAAAAATAAAAAACGTCGCCTGTGCTTTTAATACTTGTATCGATTCGGTCATAAAAATTAGAGGAAAAGATATTTCTACTTTTATAAAAGAAGAAAAACTTTCTCTATCACAACTTACAAACATAAAAAGCAAATCTATAAATTCCGTTTCCGATTTTATAAAAGGAATATTTTATTGTTTCCGGAACGGAATTGCCGAAGAATGGACATCTGATAACCAAAAAATGTTTGACTGGATGCTTTCAACTTTAGGAACAAAAAAAATGCAAATGGGTGGCCAAGCCGGCATTGTTGCAAATACTCTATCTCTGACAAACATACAAGAAATTATCGTTCACAGCAACGCTCTTTCAAAACTCCAATCCGCACAATTTCTTAAAAAAGATAACTTATTATCATTTGACAAAGACGGAAAAATAAAACCTGCTTTTACAATAAACAGAGACAAAATATCCTCAATACACTGGATAGTAGAATTCGATAAAAACGACACAATAAACATTGAAAAAAATTCTTTTGTTTGCCCAAAATCTAATCGTTTTATCGCAACCTATGACCCTCCTCTTTTTGATTTTAAAATTGATAAACATTTTTTGAACTATTCCACCACATCTAATATACAATATTATTTTCTTTCAGGCTTCCAAGCTCTTAGTTATCATAACCATGGTTTGAAATACATAAACAATAGCGTAAATATAATAAAGCAGTGGAAAAAAAATAATCCAAAATCAATAATTCACTTAGAAATTGCCTCAACACAAGACAAAATTATCAGAAAAGCAATTGCAAAAAAACTTATTCCGATTGTCGATTCAGTAGGTGTAAATGAAAGAGAAACCATTGACATATTAGAAGTTATTGGCAACACAAAAATATATAAA
>JAGCFG010000133.1 GCA_017650255.1 Alphaproteobacteria bacterium
AACATCAGCCTTATATTTGATAAGAGTATCTATGACTTCTGGATTTTGGTTAAAAGCGGCAGCAGTCATCAGAGCAGTTTCACCAATTTCGTTTTTGGCATTGACATCGGCTTTATAATTGATGAACGTTTCAATAATTTGCGGATTTTTATTTAAGGCAGCATACATTAAGGCTGTTGTTCCATTTATATCTTTATCATTAACATTTGCTCCTTGTTGAATTTGATTTTCCACGTCCTGAGGAGTGGCCAGCCTCCACCATTTTATGTCATGTCCCCACATCTGTATATATTCATCAAGTTTTTGCGCTGAACTATTTGATGCTGAAAATATTAGTATGAGAACTAACAACGATAATTTTAAGATTAATTTCATATCAAAAAAAACCAATATTAGGATAGACTTGAATATTTTAATTTTAAGTTCTTAATAAATGGATAAAAATAAACATCCTAATTTTTAGCAGACTAAAAATTAGGATGTGTGATTTAGGAAAAATTTATTATTACAATCCGACAATGCGGGCAAGAGCTTCTTCTACTTTTGCTTTGTTTTCCAAAGCCTCGGTTTGGCGGCGGCGTTCTTCTTCGACCACTGCGGCAGGAGCTCTATCTACAAAAGACGGATTGCTCAATTTGCGCGCATAACCTTCGAGGTTTTTGTTCAAACCATCCAACTCTTTTTGCAGACGTTCACGCTCAGCGGCAAAATCGACAACCCCCTTGAGCGGAATTAAAATCGTGCACTCTTTGGCAACGGTTTGAACCATATCTGGGGTTATCTCGCCGTTGTAAACCTCGGCTTTTTCAAGACGAGCAAGCGAGCAGATGATATCGTTAAAGTTCTGCAAGTTTTCAACCGACTGACTGTTGCAACCTTTGAGATAGGCAGTCAATTTTGCACCGGCAGGCAAATTCATTTCTGCTCGCAGGGAGCGAATGGCTGTAATCAATTCAATTGCCCAGTCAATACTCGTGACGTCATTTGTATTGACATTTTCTTTTTCCGGCCATGCAGCAGTAATGATATCTTGGTCGGCCGGATGTGAGTTGTTCCACAGTTCCGCAGTAACAAAAGGCATAAATGGGTGCAACATTATCAAAATTCGGTTCAAAACCCAAGCGAATGTTGCTCTGGTTTCTGCTTTCAGAGCCTCGTCATTGCCGTAGAAAATCGGCTTGGTCATTTCGATATACCAATCGCAGAAAGAGCCCCAGACAAACTGATAAACACCATTTGCCGAATCGGAAAAACGGAAGTTGTTCAAGTTTTCGGTCAGTTCGTTAGAGGTTTGTTTTACTTTGGCAACAATCCATTTGTTGACCGGATGTTTGAGCGAATTGATATTAAAACTATCTGGAAGAACACACTCATTCATCTCGCCAAAACGGGCAGAATTCCACAGTTTTGTGGCAAAGTTGCGATAGCCTTGGATGCGAGATTCAGAAACATTGATGTCGCGGCCTTGGGTTTCCATCGCAGCCATAAAGAAACGCAGGGCGTCGGCACCGTATTTTTCGATAATTTCCATCGGGTCAACGGTGTTGCCCTTGGATTTTGACATTTTGCGTCCCTGCTCGTCCCTGATTAATCCATGCATATAGCATTTTTTGAAAGGAACTTGTTTCATGGCATACATGCTCATCATCATCATGCGGGCAACCCAGAAAAAGATGATATCAAAGCCGGTTACCAGGACAGAAGTGGGATAAAATGTATCAAGATATTCTGTTTTGTCCGGCCAACCAAGTGTTGAAAAAGCCCAAAGGCCAGATGAAAACCACGTATCCAAAACATCTGTTTCTCTGCGCAATTCAACATGTTTGCCATAGTGTTTGTCGGCTGAGGCTTGTGCCTCTTCTTCTGTTTCTTCACAGAAAATTGTTTCATCCGGACCATACCAAATCGGCATTTGGTGTCCCCACCACAATTGGCGAGAAATGCACCATGGCTGAATGTTGCGCATCCACTCAAAATAGGTTTTTTCATAGTTCTTGGGAATAAATTCCATTTCACCGTTTTCAACAACGCGCATTGCCTCGACAGCAAGTTTTGGCGCGTCAACAAACCATTGGTCGGTCATCAGTGGCTCTATCACAACATTAGAGCGCTCGCCATAAGGAATAACCATCGGGTGGTCTTCTATCTTTTCCATAAGCCCCAAGTTGTCCAGAGTTTCGATAGTCTTTTTGCGTGCAGATTGTGTATCCATCCCCGCAAAAGGAGTATTTTCGTTCAAGGTAGCGTCAGGATTTAGGATATTTACTAACGGCAAGTTATGACGTTTGCCGACTTCAAAATCGTTAAAATCGTGCGCAGGGGTAATTTTTACCGCGCCGGTTCCTTTGGTCGGGTCAGCATGGTCGTCGGCTATGATAGGAATGGACTTATTGATAATCGGAATAATACACTCTTTGCCAATAAGATGTTTCAGCTTTTCATTATCTTTTGAGATGGCAACTGCGGTATCACCAAACATGGTCTCCGGTCTGGTGGTGGCAATATGAACAAATTCGCCCTCCTCGCCTTTTATCGGATATTTGTAATAATACATTTTGCCGACGGTCTCTTTTTGAATAACTTCCAAATCGGAGACTGCGGTCATAAATTTTGAATCCCAGTTAACGAGTTTTTTGGCTTTGTAAATTAAGCCGTCTTTATAAAGGCGAACAAAAATTTTGCGAACAGCGCGCGATAAGCCTTCGTCCATGGTAAAACGGGCGCGTGACCAGTCGCAAGAAGCTCCCAGACGGCGGAGTTGGTTGCAGATTGTGCCACCGGATTTTTCTTTCCACTGCCAAACGGTTTCAATAAATTTTTCACGTCCCAAGTCATGACGAGAAATTCCTTTTTCGGCCAAATTGCGTTCAACTACCATTTGAGTTGCAATGCCGGCATGGTCCATCCCCGGTTGCCAAAGAACATTTTTGCCCTGCATGCGGTTATAGCGGATAAGAACATCCTGCAAGGTGTTATCCAAAGCATGTCCCATGTGCAAAACACCGGTAACATTCGGTGGAGGGATTACAACAGCAAAGGCCTCTTTATTTTTGTTCATATTGGGTTTGAAAGCACCGTTGGCTTCCCAGTTTGAATATATCTTCTCTTCAAAATTTTTCGGGTCGTAAGTTTTTTCTAACATAAATTTTTTCCTGTTTTTTATTAAAATTTCAACAATCCGCTTTTGTTTATGGCGGAACTCAAAAAACGGGAGGCCGAGACTAAAATTCTTTTAGCGGGGTCCGGCCTTTGCAATCACTCGTTTGATTTCTTCTCTAATCAGTGAAGGCAGACATTCGTCAATCCATTGTTGTAAGACCGGAACGACTTCGTTGATAACAGCTGTTTGCGCAACATTGCTGATTGTGTTGTCCAGTTGAGGATTTTTGTTTCTGCGCTCAGCAAAAAAAGTATTAAACTGGCGAACTATCAATGATGAAGAATCACTTTTGCTCTGAGCTACAGCTTGTTGGGGTGCGGCTGCAGAAAATGCCGGACGATTGTTGGTAGCAGGATTGTTAACAACACGATTATTGGCATCATGATTGTTGACATTGAGTGAAAATACTTTGTTGGAAACAGTTTCCGGTTTTTGGATTATGCGATTAATACTCGTACATATTTTGTTGACTTCTTTTTCAATATTATCATCAACATTTTGCTTGTGCTGAACTCCTGCAAAAGCAGGTTGTTTAGGCATTCTGTTAAAAGGATCGGAACACTCGGCATTATCAAGTGAAGGATGATAAGGCTTCTTATTTTCCTGCATAATATTGCGAATCGAAGCAAGAACTTCGTTCATAGGGGTTTCAGGTGCATCTTGGCTTGACATATTTTATCCTTAATCTATTGAAGTGGAAAGCCACTTGTTACGTGTATCTTTGTAGTGTTGTTTTGCATCATATAAATCAACATTAAGTTTCATGTTCTTGGCGGTAAGTTTACCCATCGCCTGCATTACCTGCATTGCTGACAAATAATATTGTCTACGGGCTTTGACAACATCTACCTGAGAGTTTAGCAAAGTCTGATAGGCATCTAAGACATCTAACACCGTTCTGTTGCCCAAAGCTTCTTCTTTTTTCACACCATTAAGGGCAATTTTGTTAGCATCGACCTGTTCTTCCAAAGCTTTGATTTTTGCATCATAAGAGGTCATTGCTTCCCAACTGCTGGTAATAGAAGAAACAGCAGCGCGTCTGGCGCTCAAAACTCCTTCTTGTGCCTGCCATTTGGCATATTTACTCTTGCGAATGCGAGCGCGGTCTTCACCGGCATCATAGAGCGGAATTGTGGCATTTAAGCCCCAGCTGTACTCATCAACATTGCTTGTCGGATCGCCATAGTGTTTGGGGTTGTTTCTGTTTTTGGCTGCAGACCCCACAGCGGAAAGTTGCGGAGAAAGTGCGCCATAGTTGGCTTTTACGGTATATTCTTTTGATTTTAGAGCTTCTTTTGCTTGCAACAAAGCAAAATTGTTGTCCATTGTATATTGCAAGGCTTTTTCAAATGACGGAGGCAAAAACTTATGGATATTATCAGGTTCGCTCAAATCTTGCGGATTTTTTCCGATGACTTGTTTGTAAATGGCTTTAGAAACTTCGAGATTTCCTTCTGCCTCAATACGATTGGCAACCGCCTCGGCATGGCTTGATTTTGCCTGAGCGACATCTGTGCGGGTCAGCTCACCCACGCGATAGCGCTCTTGTGTTTCTTCGAGCTGTTTTTTCAGCAATTTTTCATTGTTTTTTTGCAGACCGACTATTGCTTGGTCGCGGACAACATTGAGATATGCTTCAGAAACATTCAGAAGAATTTCCTGCTCATAATCAGAAAGATTATATTGTTCGGAACGTACTTCGCTATCAGCAGCTTTTACGGAGTTGACTGTAGAAAATCCGGAAAATAGAGGTTGGTTAATTTGCGCCCCAAGACTAGTTGATACTCCGCCTTCTTCAGCTGAATAATCTTTATTGTCTTTGTTGCTGTCCGAATATTGACCGGTCAAAGATACGCTTGGACGATAACCAGATTTGGCTATGGCGACATTTTCGTCGACAGAGCGCAAATATGCACGTTGAGCCTGCAAATCGGGATTGGTACGATAGGCCTCGGACATAGCGTCAAAGATAGTTTCAGCTTTTGCAGACAAAGAGAACAAAGCTCCTGTTGCAATCAATGGAAGTATGTATTTTTTCATCAGCCACCTCTTATAAATGAAATTCAAGTGATTATATTACTTTTTTTAATGATTGCAATTATAAATTTACATTTTTTTATCATTAGCGTTAACTATATCTCAAACAATTTAGCTCTAGACTGTCGGCGAATTTTGTAAAATCAAGTGAGGAAAGAAATGGCATCAAAAAACTCTGTAATCTTGAGCGAAATTGATAAAGCTCGTTTGAAACTGTCTATTGAACATTATATCAATTATTTTATCGGCAAAAGAGTTTGCGAAATTACCAAGGAAGAAGCATTGAAGGCTATTTGTTTGGCGGTAAGAGAGTTTGCCATGGACAGAATGTATAAAACTATTGCCAGATATAACAAAAAAAATTCAAAAAGGGTTTATTATCTTTCGGTTGAATATCTTTTGGGACGCTCGTTAGAGAACAATCTTCACAATTTGGGGCTTTTTGATGCACTAAACAGTATAAAAATTGATGGATGGCCATGGAAAAACATGGAAGAAATTTTTGACACCGAATATGATCCAGCATTGGGTAATGGTGGACTTGGACGTTTGGCGGCATGTTATTTGGACTCGATGGCATCACTTGGAATTCCTGGGTTTGGATATGGAATTAACTACGAGTACGGACTTTTTAAGCAAAAGTTTGAAAACGGTTATCAAATTGAACAAGCGGACAGCTGGGACGGAGAGAATTCTCCGTGGCAGTTTGCAAGAAATGACCGAAAGGTTACGGTTCCGCTTTATGGCGAAGTTGAGACAACTATTAACAATGTTACGGGTGAACCTGTTTTTATTTGGAAAAACACAAAGCCAATTTTTGGCATTCCTTATGATTTTCCGATTGTCGGGTATAATGGTAAATCTGTAAATTATTTGCGCTTGTTTTCAGCTCAAGGAGACGAACAGCTTGATATCGGCATCTTCAACAAAGGCGGATATATTGATGCGTTAAGTAATAAAATTGAAAGTGAAACTGTTTCTAAAGTTTTGTATCCTTCTGATGCAATCGAATCAGGAAAAGAACTGAGATTGAAACAACAATATTTCTTTGTTTCTTGCGCAATACAGGACATCATCAGAAGATTTTTGGAAAAGAGCAACGACTTTCACAAGATGCCAGAGCATATTTGTATTCAGCTAAACGATACACACCCGGCTTTGGGTATTCCGGAGATGATGCACCAGTTGGTTGATGTTTATGGACAGTCGTGGGATTCTGCATGGGAGATAACAACTAAAATTTTTGCGTATACAAATCATACTCTTTTGCCTGAGGCTCTGGAAACGTGGAACGCTAATATGCTTGGAAAAATGTTGCCGAGACATTTGCAGATTATTTATGAAATTAATCGCCGTTTTATGGAGTTTGCCAGAAGTAAGTTTGGTGACCAGCGCGAAAAATTGGATCGTGTTTCCATTGTTTTCGGTGAGGGAGAAAACCAAATTATCAGAATGGCAAACCTTTCCATTGTCGGCTCTTTTTGCATTAATGGTGTGGCAAAGCTGCATTCGGAATTGTTAAAAAATAATCTTATGCCGGAGTTTTATGAGTTGTGGCCTAAGAAGTTTCTCAATATTACAAATGGTATTACCCCAAGACGTTGGCTTTACCACGCAAACAGCGAATTGTCGGATTTGATATCTTCTAAAATCGGCGAAGATTGGGTTACAAATTTGGATTTGCTGGAGCAGTTGGAAGAATGGGCTGATGACAGTGCTTTTATGAAGAAATTTATGCAAATAAAGCAAAAGAACAAAGAAAATTTGGCTCGAGTTATTTTGAAAACAACAGGTATTGATGTTAACCCGAAAAGTATTTTTATTGTTCAGGCAAAGCGCATACATGAATATAAACGTCAGTTGATGACAATTTTGCAGGTTATCGGAGATTATTTGAGTATCGTTAAAGACAATCTTTATCCTGCTTACCCGAAGACTTATATTTTTGCCGGAAAGGCCGCTCCATCTTATCAATTTGCCAAAATGGTAATAAAATTGATAAATAATGTCGCTGATGTTGTTAACCATAACCCATTGGTAAATGACATGATTAAGGTGGTATTTATTCCTGATTATAAGGTCTCTTTGGCAGAAATATTGGTTCCGGCGGCAGATGTAAGCATTCAAAATTCTACGGCAGGATTTGAGGCTTCGGGTACTGGCAATATGAAATTTGCCTTGAATGGTGCTTTGACCGTCGGCACATATGATGGTGCAAATATCGAAATAAGAGAGGCTGTCGGTGAGGATAATTTTTATCTATTCGGGTTGAATGATGAAGAGATAAATGAAATGCATCTTTGCGGCAATTATAACCCTTATGAAGTTTATGATAATTCTGATTATATCAAAAGAATTATGAATACCCTTAACTCAACAATGTTCTGCGAAAAGGATTATATGTTGCTGTTTAAGATGATATATGAGGAGCTTTTATCGCGCGACTTTTATATGGTTTTGGCCGATTTGGAAAGCTTTAATGATGCGCTGCATACAGCTGAGAAAGATTATCAAAACAAGGATAAATGGGCTCATAAGGCTATATTGAATGTTGCAAGGATAGGTAGATTTTCAAGCGATCGAGCCGTAATGGAATATGCGAAAAATATATGGCATATAAAGCCTGTGGACTAGAGCTTGTAATAGTTGGGCAAAGTTTGCAGTATTTATTGATTTTATCGTGCTTTGGTGTATATAATAGTTTGTCGGGTAATTTTTTGTTTGAAAAATGATGTTAGACTTATTTGCTACTGTATTCAAATTTAAGGAAAAAGAAAGTCCGGATAAGCTTGGTTTGTATCCCGAGCGTGTTCATGTTGCCGCAATGCCTGAAAGAAGATATTTGTGGACATCTTATGCGCTGGTTATTTTGATTTGTTTTTCCATTGCATTGAATATGATGTTGGCATTATCTTTGTATGTTATGATTCCAATGCGCGGCAGCCGTCCACAGCTGTATACAGTTAATAAATATTTTAGTCAAATTGATCCCGTGCAACCGGCTGAAATGAGTTTTCCACTCAACAATTTGGTTGCAGAAGAAAATATTACCACCTATATTTTGTCGCGCTATATTATAACCCCAAATTTTGATGAATTGGAAAGAAGGTGGGGAAAAGGCTCTACGGTATTTTGGATGTCTTCTCCTGCGGTATTTAATGCTTTTAGAGAAACAGAAGCTGATCCTAATATAGTGGTATTTAAGAGCAAAAAGATGTTCCGCAATGTTGAAATTGATTGGGTAAGAGCACTTACGGGATCTTTCTGGCAAGTTCAATTTAGGACTTTGGATTATTTGCCGAAGAATCCGGAGCCCATTATTGGTGTTTGGCGTGCAAATATGCGTGTTGCTTTTACGACATTTAAGAAAATTTCTCCTGCCAATGCTCTAAAGAATCCTTTTGGTTTTATAGTTACGGAATATCAACTTTCTTATATGGGAAATCCAAGTGTTTCAGAATCTTATATGTCACAAGCAAAGAAGATAACCAGCCAGATGTTTTTAAGATAATAAAAAAGCCGCAGGATTGCGGCATTTTTATTATAGTTTAAGCTTTTTATCAAGCCTTTCCAACTCGTCAATATAGCTTTTTATCAAATTTAGACC
>JAGCFG010000134.1 GCA_017650255.1 Alphaproteobacteria bacterium
CCGTCATAATGGCTTAAAACGGAAATTTGTTGCCCATCCCTGCGGGAAATTTTCCCATAGGAAATTTTTTCATCATAGAGCCAAGTTTGCCCAAGCCTCCTTGGCCGAATTTTTTCATCATCAAAGACATTTGATCATATTGCTTCAACAGTTTGTTGACCTCATGGACTTCCACTCCGGCACCGGCAGCAATCCTCTTTTTGCGAGAGGCTTTAATAATATCTGGGTTAGCTCTCTCCTGTTTTGTCATCGAGAGAATTATTGCCTCTTGCTTTTTAATCAAGCTGTCGCCAATTCCGGCATTTTCAATCTGGTCTTTGAACTTGGAAATCCCCGGTATCATAGACATAATACTGCCCAAACTACCCAGCTTTTGAATTTGCTTAAACTGAGCCAACATATCATTAAGGTCAAATTTGCCCTTGAGCATTTGTTTTGCCATTTTGTCAGCCTCGTCACGGTCAATCTTTGCCATCGCCGTTTCGACCAAACTGACAACATCACCCTGCCCCAAAATTCTTCCGGCAATACGATCCGGATGAAAAGCCTCAAATTCTTCAATCTTCTCACCGGTACCGAGGAACTTTATCGGAACATTGGCAACCATACGCATAGAAAGTGCCGCACCGGCTCGTGAAGAACCATCAATACGGGTCAAAACTATGCCGCTTATATTCATTTGTTCATTGAAAGTTTTTGCAACATTGCAGGCATCTTGCCCCATAAGAGCATCGGCAACCAACAATGTTTCTATCGGATTTGCTGCTTTTTTGACATCAACAAGCTCTTGCATCATTGCTTCATCAATATGCAAACGTCCGGCACTATCCAAAATCAAAATATCAAAACCGCCTTTTTTAGCCGTATCAATGGCACGATTAACTATATCAAGAGGCTTTTCATTTGCAATTATGGAAAGAGATTTACATCCGACCTGGCCGGCAAGCTGTTCCAATTGTTGCTGAGCTGCAGGTCTGTATATATCAAGTGATGCCAACAAAACTTTGCGATTTTGTCCCAAAAACTTTGCCAATTTGGCCGAAGTAGTAGTTTTTCCCGAACCTTGCAAACCAACCATCAAAATAACCGCCGGCGGTGTAGTTTGCAAATTGAGTGAACTCTGGTCATCGCCCAAAATTTTAACCAACTCATCATGAACAATCTTAACAACCATCTGTCCGGGAGTGATAGATTTAATCACCTTTTCACCGAGAGCCTGTTCTTTTACTTTTGAGATAAAATCTTTAACCACCGGCAAAGCGACATCAGCCTCCAAGAGAGCAATACGAATTTCGCGCATAGCCTCATTAATGTCTTGTTCGTTCAAAACACCTCGAGAGCTTATTTTGGCAAAAATGCCGCCCAATTTATCTGTCAAACTATCAAACATCTTTTATATACATACTATTGCACGCCAGTGTGCGAACCCTCGCTGACTGGCGGCACTCCGTAGAGTGGTTAATACAAAATCATTCAATGAAATATCATTGGAATTGGCTCGAAAATATCAGATTTATCACAAGAGTCAAGCAAAAAAAGCAGATAGTTTCAATATTCTTGACAAAAAAAATTATTTAATTTATTAAAAAATCACTAACAAACGAGGTTATCATGGCAAAAAACAAAGAAAATAAATACACTCAGAATACACAAATCGATGAATTGACCGCAATATACGATGACTATCTGCACATTACTCGCGCACACGAGCGTTTGTTGCACGAGTCAAAATTAGAAGCCTTGGCCGAAGCACAATACCAAGATGAGCTTTCCGGTTTGGACAACTGGAGAATTAACTTTATGACGGCAGGAGAAAAAAAGGATTTTGCCGATTTTATCGAAAATTATGTTTCTGAAAACAATAACCATGCCTATATCACTTTGCGCCACGTCAAACCCGAAGAAGACCAATGGGAGCACCCGTTTTTCCATGTTCCGCCCTACCGAAGCGTTACAGTCAACATGATGTTGCCATCAGCAATAGAGCAATACAAACTCAGTTTTTCACAAGATATAAGAATGGGCGAAGCCGTATTTTATATTGATGGCAAATTTAAGGCCTCCTATGTCGGCGAGAATGGAAAAGACGAATTGTTAAGAGAACGCCTCAACGACTGGCAAACACAAGAAGAACTTGATGCCGTAATCAACTTATGTGAATACTTAAAAGTAAGAGAAAATGTTTACGACCCAAACAAATTTTGGAAATCTTTGCGCGACGTGTGCGCTGCAAAAAGACTCATCATTAACGAAGATATTGTTTTAGAAGTTATGGGGTCTTTTGCCGAAAAATTTCAAAGCATATGCCTTGAAAGATATGGCTTTAACAACACCGAATACTCCGACAAAAACAGAGTGGAAATCAACATGCAAGCCCTGCAAAAAGCCCAAGAAGAAGGATTAATTACCTCCGCCGCTGATTTTATGGAACTTATAAACATCCGCAATTTTACAACACATCGTTGGGATTCCATGAACGATTTGAGCTTTTTCAGCAAAGAAAAAGCCGACAAAAAAACAAATTGCCGCAACCAATACGTAAACTCATATCTCAAAATTTTTGACCAATCGATTATACAGCGCAGCAAATCCTATATAGATGTTTTGCACCAAATGCAACAAATTATCGGCAATCTCAACCCCAACCGCATAATCCGCGGCGCAGAAGAAAGCAACAACAAGTTTATTGCAAGACTGAAAGAGCTTTATCGCAGCAACCCTCAACAAAATTTTATGGTAGAATTAAATTATCCCTTGTTTGATGACAAGCTTAAATCCTTAAATAAAAGTCTGCAGAAGATTTTGCCGCAAACAACCATTGTTGACAATTTTGCCGACGAAGAAAATAAAATCGCTCACATAAACGACTACATCACCCGCTCAAATTTTCTGCACACTTTTCAAACTTTGGCATACTCGGCAACAGAGCATTGCGCCTTGCGCGGAAAAAACTTTAGAAACCGCAAAGTATGGAACTATCTGGCAGAAATCGGTGTCCTTACCCCGAAAGAATGTGAGTTATGGCAAAATTATACTGATTTGCGCAATGATTTGAGTCATAATCATTTTGATAAAAAATTGCGCGATAGGCTTTTTGGTTGCATCGACAAATATACTGCCGACCTAAAACTTGTCGCCGAAAAAATTATCGATGCCGGACCTGACATCAGAAGAATTCAGAAAAAAGTTTTCGAATGTTCACACAATGATGGGCTTGTCATTCAACTTGACTTATTAAACCATACGGCAAATCCGGCAAACACAGAAGATAATTTCCAAAAAGAAGACAACGTAAAAAAACACAAAAACATCAGAAAAGAATTTTCTTCAAACGGCATTGAATACTCCCTATCCGGCAGAGAAATTGTTGCCGTCAAACTCCCCAACGGTATCGGTATAAACTTTGACAAAGGCAGCATCGATTGGGACTGCAACACTCATTTTTACACCAATGCCGAAAACTTTAATGTTTTGCAAACAGAAAGAAGCAAAATTTTTACCGATAAAAATTTCAATGTAACGCAATATCTTGAAAAAAATCGCAAACAAGTTTTCAAAAAAGGCGACAGCTTTATGGTGGGTTATAAGCACCATATTTTGCTCGATAGCTCCTGCAAAATAAAAGAGTTCAAATACAGAGATGCAAATAATAACATTATCCGTGCCGAGTTTTCTCCTTCTCAAAACAGTGACAACTCGATTTTGCTTTCTGATGGCACGAGTATTGTGATTTCAAACGGAAATATGATGGTTATACACGGAGGCGAGATTTTGAATTACGACAATCGCAAAGCCTTTGCCGCCTCGTATAAAAAAACAAACAACGATTTACCGCAAATTAAAAAACCGGAAAAATCTCGTTAATTAACGTTACAAAAAAAAGACTTGCATTTTGCAAGTCTTTTTTTGCTAGTCACAATGAACTGTAATCCAATCTTGTTTTGGTCTAAAGTTACGATGCCACCAACCTTGTTGGTCGGGAAGTTCAATTTTGATTTCTTTTTGCCCTTGATACTTGAAAACATCTTTTGTTTTGCAGAAATGCCGGTCAGCTTCTTCAATATCTCGATCAAGATATTCGGAATATTTGAGCAAAGGATAGGGGCAGATGTAAACATAGTCCTCGGGATTATCATTCAAATCTGCTATTGCCTCCATAAAATCGTAGACAATCATTGTCAAAAATTTTTCAGGTTCAACCTCGCTGGCGACAAACCCCTTGGTTTTGCTCGGATGAAGCATCTCGTAACATTGCCCATATTTTTGCGACATGGTATAATAATGTTTGCCATGACCGCAAAAGCAAGGATATTTGCTAACAAAACCTCCATATAGATTGGTAAGAAATTTCTTTTCACTGACAATATTTATCTCCGAAGGAGAAAAATGTTGCCACATCATGGTATCCCTACTCGGTTCATTAAGTTCTCCGCCGATAAAGCGTTGTAATGCACTAAGAAATTTCGCAGAAGAATAAAAAGACAAATTGCCGCTGATTTCCGATTCGCTTTTAACAAGAACATTTCCCAGACCCTGCGTAAGAATAAAACGATAAGCTCTGCCACTGAACCAATCGCAGAACCTGCGCAAAGTTGTTGATACAGCAAGAGTTTCTCCATAAAAACCTTGTTCACGTTCAAGATACATCAACTTCAGCCAAATGCTGTCTGAGAAAAATTTTTTAAGGTTGTCAAGGCTGAAATCCATAATCCAAATCGGACCGCCATACTGTGAACTGCCCCAAGTAGAAGTAGTCACAATTTTGTTGAACATTTCCCATAATGCATCATACTCATTATGGATACTAAATCCATATTTTTCTAGATAGTTTTTTAATTCCAAGACCCCTTTGTCTTGATTGCATGTTTCATTCATAATTCTTTATTTTTAAAAATACATAAATAATTTCTAACTGACCTCCTTTATATTTTGGATTGCACTTTTTTGCAAGATTTTTTACGTCAATGCCCCAAACAGTAAAAAGGCCGCCGTTTGCAGGGCGACCTTTTTAATAAAACAGTTAAATATTTTTTATTTTTCGACAATTACTGGCTTGCCGTCTTTATAAACTTCAAGTATCGCTTCAGAATTTATTAAACCTGAATCATCAACCGAAATCTCTCCGACTGCGCCCTGCCAATTTTTTATCCCTTGAATTGTTTTTACAACATCTTCGGTATTAGGCACAGTTTCTCCCTCGCGAACCGGAGTATTTTCGAACGCCCAAATCAACAAATCCAAGTTGTCAAAATGATTGCCGTTGCATGGCTGATTATCTACTTGCGTTCTCTCCTTGAATAATCTGCTAAACTCGGCTGTTCCGTTTGAATCTCTAACCGAATACAATCCCTCGACCATCGGCCAATATTGAGAAGGCATTTCGTTGAATACATGCAACCCAACCATCATACGATTACCTTTTGTAATCTCTTGAAATTGCTTGATAAAATTAGGTGTTCCGGGCATAAGCACAAAATTAATATATGCATCAGGGTTCAATTGCTCCATCTTGTATATAGATATTCTAAAATCATTCTCCTGAATATTATATCTCTCAACTGCCAAAACATTAATTCCGTTTTCAGTCAGTTTTTCTTCCATAACTTTGGCTTTTTCATCATATGCAGCGGCTGCAGTATATGCCAAAACAACAGATTTTACATTATGTTCCTTCAACAACGGAATTAGTTTATCCGCCAATTTATCGTCTTGGGTAAAATGGTTAAAAGAATAATACGGAGTGACAATTTCCTTCATTCCGGCACAAGCCATACTCAAAACCTTGTTTTGATCAGCAATATTTGCAACAACAGGACCGACAATTCCCCAAGTTGAGATAATTGCTTTCACCTTATCACTCGCAATCAGCTTGTTTGCCACCATCGCCGCACGCGCGGTTGACATTTGGTCATCTTCAAATACAACTTCATAATTATATTTGGTATTCAAATTTTTCCACTTCTCCAAAGCCATCATAATTGCCTGTTGATTTGCAGCACCGATACGCGCATATTCTCCGCTCAGCGGAAGTTGTGCACCTATTTTGATTGTCGGCTTTTCAACATCTTTCGGAGCCTCATTTTTTTCGCCGCAACCGACAAGAGCCAGCGCCAAACATAATCCGAGTAAATATTTTTTCATTTTATGACCTTTCCCATTATTATAACAGTGAAAAAACTCTATAATATGTATCTTAAAATCAAGTTAAAAAGGCCGCCTTTTGCAAGGCGACCTTTTTTCTTTAAGCAACTTTACCGTGGCAATGCTTATATTTTTGCCCGCTTCCGCAAGGACATGGATCATTGCGCGAAACCTTGCCCCAAGTATTTGGGTCATTCGGATCAATAGTTGCAGATTTATTATATTGGAAAGGAACTTGTTTCTCCCTTTCCTGTGCAGGAGCCTGCCCTCCACCGCCAATCAAGCTCTGCGGTGTTTCATGCACTTCGTGCATATTGGTGGTGTTCTCACGCAGTTGCAAATTACCATCGCCCTGCGGCTGAATTTGAATTCTGCAATTCATAAACGTAACCCGCTCACGTAAAGTATCCAACATATCCGAAAACATATTAAATGCTTCTTTTTTATATTCGTTCAACGGGTTCTTTTGCCCATATGCGCGCAAACCAATCGTATAACGCATATAATCAAGGCTGGCAATATGCTCTTTCCACAATTGGTCAAGCACTTGAAGTAAAATATTTTTCTCTACCAAATGGACAATATCAACAGGAACATTGCGATTTTTTTCTTCCAACATCGAGTCAACTGTTTCCATAATATGCTTAAACATAACGTCAGCATCTGTCTCTGGCTCTTTTGACCATTCATCCAAAGGTAACAAAAATCCGGTAACACGCCCAAGTTCTTGCTGAAGTTCCGACAATTTCCACTCATTAGGTGCAGTTCCAGGCTGAATATAAGTCGAAACAATATCACCCAAATATTCTTCTCTCATATCGTTGATTGTATCACTGACATCATCAGCAAGCATCAACTCACGGCGTTGCTCATAAATGACCTTGCGTTGATCATTCATAACATTATCATATTTCAGCAAGTTTTTACGAATATCGAAGTTGCGCTCTTCGACTTTTTGCTGAGCTTTTTCCAACGCCTTATTAATCAATGGATGAACAAGCGGCTCTCCTTTCGGCATGCCGAGTCGCTCGAGCATAGCTGACATTCTCTCCGAACCGAAAATTCTCATCAAATCGTCTTCCATTGAAAGGAAAAATTTAGAAGTTCCCGGGTCTCCCTGACGTCCAGAACGACCACGTAGTTGGTTATCAATACGGCGGCTTTCATGGCGCTCTGTTCCCAAAATAAACAAACCGCCGGCAGCAATAACTTTTTCTTTATCTGCTTCAATTTCTTTTTGCAACTTGGCTTTCAGCTCTGCTACCTGCTCTGGTGTTTCGTCACCTTTAAGCATATTTTTCAGCCTCATATCCAAGTTACCGCCAAGCTGAATATCCGTTCCGCGTCCAGCCATATTGGTTGCAATTGTAATTGCACCGGAAACACCGGCTTGAGCAACAATTGCCGCTTCTCGATCGTGATGACGTGCATTCAAAACCTCAAATTTAACATTGCTTTTTTGTTTGAGCAACTCAGCAACCAACTCAGATTTTTCAATAGAAGTAGTACCGACCAAAACCGGTTGTCCCTTTTCATGTCGCTCCAATATCGTCTTGATAATTGCATCATATTTTTCCGCCGCAGTACGATAAATTTCATCATGCAAATCTTCTCTTTTTACGGGGCGATTCGTCGGAATCTCAATACAAGAAAGCCCATAAATATCAACAAATTCGGCTTCTTCGGTCATAGCCGTTCCGGTCATACCTGCAAGTTTTGGATACAAACGGAAATAATTTTGGAACGTAATCGAAGCCAGTGTTTGGTTCTCTGACTGAATTGCAACATGCTCTTTTGCCTCAATAGCCTGATGCAAACCATCGGAATAACGTCTTCCTTCCATCATACGACCGGTAAACTCATCAATAATCACCACTTTACCGTCTTTTACAATATAATCCACATCGCGGATTTGCATCTTGTGAGCACGCAAAGCATTGTTTACATGTTGAACAAGAGCAACATTGTTCATATCGTACAATCCACCGTCTTTAATCAGACCGATTTCTTTCAACAGTTTTTCAACATGCTCCATACCGCTTTCGGTCAAAAATACACTTTTTGCTTTCTCATCTTTTTCATAGTCTGTTTCAACAAGATGTGGAATAACACTGTCAACTGCCACATATTTTTCCGAAGAATCTTCCGCGGCACCAGATATAATCAGCGGAGTTCTAGCCTCATCAATAAGAATAGAGTCAACCTCATCGACAATAGCATAATTAAAC
>JAGCFG010000135.1 GCA_017650255.1 Alphaproteobacteria bacterium
GATTTACGTTCATTCTTTGAAGCGGATATGCGTTGGATGAAGCATTATGGGTTCTTACCATTGGATGTTCCAACAGTTACAAGTGGTTTAAGTTTCAATGCAGGAGTTAAAAAATGAAATTTTCGTTGTCTTGGTTAAAAGATTATTTGGATACAAGTGCCAGTGTTGAAGAAATTTCAAACACACTGACAAAAATAGGTTTAGAAGTAGAGGAAGTTGTTGACAGCGCTTCTGCATTACAGGGCTTTATCGTTGGTGAAATCAAGTCCGTTGAAAAGCATCCGAACGCTGACAAGTTGAATTTATTATCTGTCTGGACAGGTAAAGAAGCTTTGCAAATTGTCTGTGGTGCCCCTAATTGTCGCGTTGGTATGAAAAGCGTTTTAGCCTTACCGGGTGTCATGATTCCAAAATATGGTGAAAAGTTGGAAAAAGGAGTCATTCGTGGCATTGAAAGTTGCGGTATGATGTGCGCTGAAGATGAACTTTGCTTGGGTTCTGATCATACGGGTATCATTGATTTAAAAACAGATGCACCAGCCGGAACTCCTTTTGTGGATGTTTTGAAACCGGATATCGTTTTTGATGTCAATGTCACACCAAACCGTGGAGATTGCTTTGGTGTCAATGGTATCGCGCGTGATTTGGCTGCTGCCGGATTGGGTACATTAAAGAAAACAGATGCTACTCCGATTGAAGGCAATTTTGAAAGCCCTGTTTCAGTTACGACACAGACACCGGATTGTCCTTTGTTTACTATCCGTTATATTAAAGGTGTCAAAAATGGTGAAAGTCCGGATTGGCTGAAAAAGAAATTGATTTCTGTTGGATTACGACCGATATCAGCTTTGGTTGATATTACCAACTATTTCAATATTGGAGAAGACCACCCCTTGCACGTTTTTGATGCGGATAAATTGACCGGCAATTTAACAGTTCGCGGTGCAAAAGAAGGTGAAACTTTGGACGCTTTGGATGAAAAAGTTTACACTCTGCACGAAAATATGGTTGTTGTTGCCGATGAAAAAGGTCCTCAAAGTATTGCGGGCATTATGGGCGGCACACCAACAGGCGTAGATGAAAATACAACAAATGTTGTTTTGGAAGCTGCTTATTTCAACCCCATGTCGATTGCAACAACAGCACGTCAATTAAATGCAGAATCTGATTCAAAAATGCGTTTTGAACGCGGGGTTGATATGGCAACCACAATCCAAGCAAACCACAATGCAACACAAATGATTTTGGATTTATGCGGCGGGGAAGCTTCAAAAATGGTTGTCGCCGGTTCTGCTTCACAAGAAAAACGCGTTATTGATTTTGACTTTAACCGTGTCCAAAAGTTGACAGGCATGGAAATTGCCCATGAAAAGATGGTTGAAATCTTGACAACATTAGGTTTTGGTGTCAATGGCAATCAAATCACTGTTCCTTCTTGGCGGATGAACGATATTACTTATCCGGCAGACTTAGTCGAAGAGATTGCACGTATTTACGGATACGATAATTTACCGACTTTACCTATGCGCGCAAGTGAACCGGTTACGGGAATTTTGTTACCCAACCAACACAAAGAAGTTGCCGTTCGCAGAGCTTTGGCAGAGGCCGGTTTATGTCAAGCAATTACTTGGTCATTTATGGACAGCCGTTTAGCAAAATTATTTAATTCAAAAGGCATTAAGATTACCAATCCGATTGCTTCCGATTTAGATGAAATGCGTCCAAGCTTGGTTCCGAATTTGTTGTCTGCTGTCGCACGCAACACGGCGAAAGGAACACCGGATTGTCAAATCTTTGAAGTCGGTCCTGAATTCTTTGGTTCAAAACCCGGACAACAACACATTGTTGCTTGCGCTGTTCGTAGTGGGCAAACCGGTCCGCGCGCATGGAATGAAACACCACGTGAAGTGGATTTGTTTGATGCAAAAGCTGATGCTTATGCTGCACTTGCTTCCGTTGACGCACCGGTTCAAAGCGTACAAGTTTATCGTAATGCACCGTCTTGGTATCATCCGGGACGCAGTGGCACTTTGTGTCTTGGAAAAACTGTATTGGCAAACTTTGGTGAAATCCACCCAGCCGTTTTAAAGGCATTTGACATTAAAGGAAAAGTTGTTGCTTGCGAGGTATTCTTGGATAACTTGCCGCCAACGAAAGCAAAAAATAAAAATAAAGCTTTGCATATATCCAGCTTAATGCCTTTAACGCGCGATTTTGCCTTTATCATGGACAAGCAAACGGAAACGGCAAAACTGATAAATGCCATCAAAGGTGTTGACAAAGAATTGATTGCCGACGTTCGTTTGTTTGATGTTTACGAAGGTGACAAATGCCCACAAGGCAAAAAGTCCGTTGCTTTGGAAGTTGTTATTCAACCTAAAGATAAAACATTAACGGATGAAGAAATCGAAAGTTTATCACGTCGCGTTATCGGTATTGCCGGTAAAGTAGCCGGCGCCGAATTGCGCAGTTAAACAGATTGATAAGCTCAAAAAAAATCCACTGCCATTTGACAGAGGATTTTTTGTATTCAAAGATAATTACCAACCAAACAAACGGCGCGTTGTATTGGCCATGCCACCGATTGTACGTGCGGCTCTGCCCACACCAACATCTTCCGCTGCTTCGATTACAGTTCCAGCGCCTTGAGATACGGTCCTTTCAGCTCCACGGACAATATCACCCGGTGTTGATATCTTACTTGCCCACTCAGTAGCTTTTTGACCAAACCTACTATTCTCTTCCTCTTGTTTAGCCTGCTCATAAAGCTTCTTTTGTTCAGCTGTTGCTGTACCTGTGGCAACTGCATACTCAGCCTCTTTTGCTTTTTGAGTAGCCATGGCAGATTCTTGATACTTCTTCTCGGCATTTATTTGCTCTTCATAACTGGCTGCCGTATTCTTAAGTCTTGTTTCTGCCTCACCATAGGAATTAGCTAATGTTTTAGATGCATCCGCTTCTGACCTCATTTCCTCTGCTCGTCTTGCGGCTTCACTTGCTTGCTGAGAATACTTATTATAAGAATCCATATCACCTATTTCAGAAGCTTTTCCGGCAGCAAGATTATAGCTTGCAGCTTCATCATCAGCGGCTTTTGCCTCTTTCATGCTCCTATCATATTGCTCATTATACATCTTTTTGGCATTCGAAACATCAGACAAATCTTTTTCCGTTGCGGCTTTTTCTTGTTGAGCTTGTGCCATACGTGCTTGCGAATTAGCAACATTAGCTTCCGCTTCATCCAAACCAATTCTTTCACGTAAGTATTGTCTTTCTTCATTTTCTGTCGCCTCATAAGCCCGGTAAGCAGCATCAGCATTCTCCTTTTGTTGCCAATAACCTTCAGCTTGCTTCTGATATACTTCTGATGCGGCTCTTGCATCACTGGCCTTTTTACTTTCTTCATTTGCCTTATTCAACATTTCTGCAGAATCCATCATAGCTCTTTCTTTATTACTACGAGCTTGTTCGGCTAAATCTTCCCGACCTTGCTTTGCCCATTCTTGTTCTTCTTCATAGAATTTCTTGGCCTGTTCATCATAC
>JAGCFG010000136.1 GCA_017650255.1 Alphaproteobacteria bacterium
TGGCTGACAAAGTATATGATATATTTGATAAAGTTCCTCTTGATTATCTGGATGGTGTGGATGATTCTGACTTTAAGTCAGGTGGAGAACTGATTGGCAAAATTTTGCGAACTGAGCCTAAGTTGGCAAAAAAAGCATTTACTAAAATAGATAATATTTTAAGAGATGTTTCTAAGAGCAATGTGTATGCCGGATCGTTTAAAATTGAGGCTGCACATTTTGCTTTGGCTGATATAGCAAAGGCTGATCCGGATTTGGGTGAGCCGTGTGCAGAAATGGTTATGGATCATATTCATAAAGGGCATAACGGGCATGCGCTGTATGTTGTTTTTGCGCAAACATGTCGCAATAAAGAATTGAAAGAGAGTTTGATAAATAAATATCCTGAATGTGCTAATATATTGCAACTTGCATCCCAATTTTCTTATTCAACACCAAAAGAGATGTGCTATGCTTTGGATTTTCTACCTCGCGAGCAAATACTTGAAGAAGGTAAGATCTCTGTGGCCCAGAAATGCCTTAATGTTTTGGTTGGGCAGTTGGATAAGGAAAATGGCGGTGACGGCAGTTTGGGAAAAAATCGTAAAAATTTCTTGTTGAGCGATTTGTATAGAGATAATGAAAGATGGTTAGTTTCTTCTTCCTATGCGCTTGCTGATGTATTTGGTTCGTGGTTGCCTAATTATATGAAAAAAATGGCAAGTGCTAATATTTCAGCTCATGATGCTGTTTATTTTTTTTCTCGAGGCCGTACTAAAGAAGAAAATGAGAGTTTGAGAGCTTTTTTGTTGAAAGATGGCAATGCTGTTTATACCGGAAGTGTTGCGGAACGAACGCAACAGATGGTAACACGTTTGGATGTATTGTTGTCTTGTATGACAGATGTTAGTGTGGAAGTTAGGGATGTTTTTAGAGAAAATTATAAGAATTTATTTTCTGAAGGATTGAAGAAAAAGAAAAGCCAGCAAGAGTTTGAAAAAAGTGTGAAAGAATTTGTTAATGAGAATTCTCATTTGCTTTCAGGTTTTAATTTTAAGATGATTGAAGATGAAAGATTATCTAGGTGGTATGATGCCAAAATTGCTCGTCCATCATCTGAACTTGAGGCTATTGTGAATAATTGGTCTCATTTGTCACCGGATGATCGTAAATGTTCATATCAAGAAATTCTTGGATTCTCAAAATCTAAAAAATATCGCGGACAGAAATATGAAGAATTTTCATTTGAAGCAGCCAATGCAGGTGTCAGTGGTACCGATTATAAGAAATTTGAGGCACTTTATGAGGCTTCTTTTAAGACACCATGCCCGTTTGATACTACAAAAGAATTTAGAGCCGGTAATTTAATCGGTCGTTTTTTACCAAGAGATGATCCCAGAATTGGCTTTTTCGGCTCACATACAAATTGTTGTCAACGTTTGGGTGGGGTGGGAGATGCTTGTGCAAGATCTTCGATGATAGATGCTTGGTCACAATTATTTGTGATTGAAAAAGAAGTTGATGAAAAAAGAAAAATTGTTGCCGGTTCGTGGATGTGGGAAAATGAGGTAGCAGATAAAGAGGGACAAGTACCTTCAAAATTTTCGATTTGGAGGAATTTAATAAGAAGAAAAGAAAGACCTAAGACCTATAAATATGTCTGTGCTGACAATATTGAAGCTATCGGAGCTTATGCGAAAAATCCGCTGATAAATGAAATATATGAGAATATGGCAGAATATTTGGTTAATGATTGCGGATATCGCAAAGTTACGGTGGGATGTGGCCATCTGGATGCAAGTGTTAAACAATATAAGGAAACTGATACTATCCCTTTGCCGGATATATATGCAAATGGTTATACCGATGCCCATCACCAGCGTTTGCTTGCACAAAACGAAAATGCTCCGGAAGTAGATACAACTCAGGAAAGTTTGCGGTTTGTGCGCAGAGCATGTTCTGATGATTTGAGGCAGATGAGAGCTGTATCAAAAAAATGTTTTCCGAAAGGGGATCAAGATTTGCAAGAGCCAAAAGCTGATTTTAATGGTTTTGTTCTTGTTGATAAATACAAAGGTGTGCAGGGTTATGTTTTGTATGATAAAAACGAGAGAGATATTTATGATATGGCTGTGATGCCGGATTATCGCGAGGATAAAAACGGCAGTTCAATGAAACTTCTGGGCGAGATGATAAAAGAGGTAAAAAAATTGGGCGGAGAGTGGAATTGTGAAGCCAGAGAAAATACTTCACTGAGATTTTTGAAAGCAATGCAAAAACGTGGACTTTGCAAGTTAGAAATTGGGAAAGTTGATCATGTAATGTCAGATGGAACAAAAGTGTATAAAACGAAATTCACTCCAATAAGCACACCACAACAAAATGTTATAACAAAACAATTTGAAAGAGACTAAGCATATTATGTGCTTCTCTTTAATGTTTTTTGCAATGACTTAAATCTATAACTTTTTATCGAGCAATTCGTTGACTATTTGCGGATTGGCTTTGCCTTTAGATTCTTTCAAAACTTGTCCTACAAACCAGCCTTTAAGGTTGGTTTTGCCGTTGCGAAAAGCTGTGACATTGTCGGGATTGGCGGCGATGACCTGGTCGACAATTGCCTCAATCGCCGAGCTGTCGGTAACTTGTTTTAAGCCTTTTTCTTCAACAATTTTTTCGGGATTTTCACCCGTTTCGGACATAATCTCAAAAACATCTTTTGCCACTTTGCCGGAGATCGTATTGTTCTCAATAAGTCCGACAAGTTTGCCCAGATTTTCTGCACTAACGGGAGAATTTTCGATTGTCAAATTTTTGCGGTTGAGCATGGCAAAAAAGTCTCCCATCAACCAGTTGGCAACTTTTTTACCATCGTGTCCTGCTGCAGCTTTTTCAAAAAAGTCGGCAACTTCTTTGTTTTCGCAGATGATTGTGGCATCATATTTGGTCAAGCCCATATTTTCTACAAAACGCGTCTTTTTGGCATCGGGGAGTTCCGGCAATTCTTTTCTGATGTTTTCAATATATTCGTCAGTCAAAACCAGCGGAGGCAAGTCAGGCTCGGGAAAATAGCGGTAGTCGTTGGCAAACTCTTTTTTGCGCATAAATTTGGTGGTGCCGGTTGCGGCATCAAAACGGCAAGTTTCCTGCTCCATTGTTCCGCCGTTTTCATAAAGTTCCAGCTGACGTTTGGCTTCAAATTCTATCGCCTGCATGGCAAATTTTACGGAGTTTACATTTTTGATTTCGGCGCGCGGACGAAGTTCTTTTTCTCCTAAAGGACGAATGGAAATACTGGCATCACAACGCATGGAGCCTTCGTTCATATTGCCATCGCAGGTGCCAAGATAGCGCACGATTGAACGCAGTTTTTTCAAAAATGCTCCGGCTTCTTCCGGCGAACGAAAATCGGGTTTGGTAACAATTTCCATCAAGCCGATTCCGCAACGATTTAAGTCGATAAAACTTTTTGTCGGTGACATATCGTGGATGGATTTTGCGGCATCTTGTTCGATGTGGAGTCTTTCGATGCGGATATCTTTGGTGGTGCCATCGTCCAAGTCTATCGTAACAACGCCTTCACCGACAATCGGGTGAACAAACTGAGTGATTTGGTAGCCTTGAGGCAAGTCGGCATAAAAATAGTTTTTGCGTGAAAATTCGGAATATTTGTTTATCTGCGCGCGTAAGCCGAGACCGGTTTTGACAGCCTGCTTGACACATTCTTCGTTCAAAGTGGGCAACATTCCAGGCATTCCGGCGTCGACAAAAGACACGTTTTGGTTAGTGTCAGAGCCATAGTGCGTTGAAGCCGAACTGAATATTTTTGATTTTGAAATTATCTGACAATGAATTTCCAATCCGCAGATAATTTCCCATTTTCCTGTTTTTCCTTCCAATAACATTATTTCAGCCTCTCAAATTTTGCTTCTTGTTCAATAATCGCGGCGGTTTTAAAAATTGTTTCTTCGTCAAATGAGCGTCCGATAAGTTGCAACCCAAACGGTAAGCCGTCTTTTGACAGACCAATAGGCAAGCTCATTCCCGGCAAGCCGGCAAGATTTACCGAAACGGTAAATACATCGTTGAGCCACATATTGATGGGGCTTTCGCGCATTGTTTTGTCACCGATCGGAAAAGCGGCAAGCGGAGAAGTCGGGGTTAAAATGATGTCACATTTTTTGAATGCCTCGACAAAGTCATTTTGTATTAAGCGACGGACTTTTTGTGCTTTTAGGTAATATGCATCATAATAGCCGGCCGACAAAACATAGGTGCCAATCATGATGCGGCGTTTTACTTCTGCACCAAAACCTGATGTGCGGCTGTTGGTATACATCTCGTCTAAATTTTTGCCGTCAATACGCAGGCCGTATCTTGCGCCGTCGTAGCGCGCCAAGTTTGATGATGCTTCTGCCGGGGCAATTATGTAATAGGCTGCCAAGGCATATTTTGTGTTTGGCAAAGAAATGTTGACAATTTCGGCACCGGCTTGTTTTAAGATTTCTATACCTTTATCCCAATAATCCGCGATTTCTTGGTTCAACCCCTGTGGGCGATATTCGGCGGGAATACCGATTTTTAAACCTTTAACACTTTGTCCGATGAAAGATGTAAAGTTTGGTACTTCTTTGTTGACGGAAGTGGAATCTTTTGGATCATATCCGGACATTGATTGCAGCAAAATTGCGCAGTCTTTAACATCTTTGGCAATTGGTCCTGCTTGGTCGAGCGATGAGGCAAAAGCCATAATTCCGTAGCGAGAGCAACGACCATAGGTCGGTTTTATGCCGGTTACACCGCAAAAGGCTGCCGGTTGGCGAATCGAGCCACCGGTATCTGTTCCGGTTGCGGCGGCGCAAATGTTGGCGGCAACTGCGGCGGCAGAACCACCGGAAGAACCTCCGGGAACCAAATTGCGTTCTTCATGCCACGGGTTGACAACCGGACCATAAAAACTGTTTTCGTTGCTGCCACCCATTGCAAACTCGTCCATGTTGAGTTTGCCGAGGCAAATTGCTCCGTCATTAAAAAGTTTTGATGTAACGGTTGATTCGTATTGCGGAACGAAGCCGTCCAAAATATGTGAGCAAGCGGTTGTGCGAACGTCTTTTGTGCAAAAAATATCTTTTATGCCGAGCGGTATACCTTCCAAAGTGCGGGGGGTGCCGTTGGCATAGTTAGTATCTGCAACTTTGGCTTGGGCAAGAGCTTGTTCCGGTGTTTCTAAAACATAGGCGTTCAAATTGCGCTTTGCTTCCATATCCTGCAGATAGGCTTTGGTCAGTTCGGTTGCCGAGAATTGTTTGTTTTTCAGACCTTCCAAGGTTTGAGAAATTGTAAGTTTTGTAATATCGGACATGAAAAATTACTCCACAACTTTGGGAACAACAAAATAGTCATATTCGGCTGCAGGGGCATTTTTTAGAATTTTATCAGCTTGATTTCCCTCTACAACCTCGTCTTTACGCAAAGTTAATTTTGTATCATTAACAGAAACGAGCGGTTCAACATTATCGGTATTTGCCTCGTTTAATTGTTCTACCCAACTGATGATTTTGTTAAACTCGGCACCAACCGTATCTATTTTATCGTCATCAATTTTCAGGTGTGATAAAAAGGCGATTTTTTTGACAGTTTGTGTATCTACAGACATTTTTTTAGCCCTCTATCAACATTTTTCCGGTGGCTTCGGCATTGTCAATGTTTATCATGCCGACAATATGATAACCGGCGTCAACATGCAAAACTTCGCCACTGACGGCAGAACCTAGGTCGGAAAGCAGGGATAATGCCATGTTGCCGACTTCTTCTTGAGTAACATTGCGGCGCAGAGGAGAGTTTAGCTCGTTCCAATGCAAAATTTTTCTAAAATCGCCAATTCCGGAAGCGGCCAATGTTTTAATCGGGCCGGCAGAGATTGCGTTTACCCTAACGCTTTGTTTGCCCATATCAACAGCGGCAGCGCGGACAGAGGCCTCCAGTGCGGCTTTTGCAACACCCATAATGTTATAGTTTGGTAAAACGCGCTCTGAACCCATGTAGGTTAGGGTTAAAATTGAGCCGTTTTCGTTCATAATTGGCGAGGCGCAACGGCAAGCTTCCAAAAACGAATAGCAGGAAATATGCATTGTGTTGGTAAAATTGGCTAAAGTTGTATCAATAGTGCGTCCCTTAAGCTCGTTTTTATCAGAAAAAGCAATCGCGTGGACAACAAAGTCGATTTTGCCCCATTTTTCACCAAGTTCTTTAAAACAAGCTTCGACACTTGCAGAATCGGAAACATCGCATTTGATGAGCAAAGGATCTTTGTCGAGTTGGGCAGCCAAAGGTTCTACTCTTTTTTGCAAAAGTTCGTTTTGGTAAGAAATGGCAATTTGTGCGCCATGAGCGTTCAAAGCTTGGACAATGCCCCAAGCTATGGATTTGTCGTTGGCCAGTCCCATAACCAAACCTTTTTTGCCATTCATTAACAGATGTTCAGCTATCATATATTTTTCCTTTGCTTTTATAATTAAATTACGATAAAAAATACTTGTCTGAATGTTTATAAGATTTATGCCGTTTTGTAAACTGTTTTTTTATGCGGAGTGAATTATGGGAACGAAAATCGGAGAAATGCTTAAACATAATCGTTTTATTGATTTTTTGTGTTTTTTGGCCAAGAGAGCAAAAGCAGATGCAGTTTTTAGGGTTGCATCGGCTTTGGCTTATACATCGCTGATTGCGATTGTGCCGTTGATTGCCATTGCTATTGCAATTTTTTCGGCTTTTCCGGTTTTTGACAGCATAAAAGAGCAGTTGGCTGATTTTTTGTTTCAAAATTTGACGGCGGATTTTGAGGAGCATATCAGAGAGAATCTCTCGGAGATTGTCAAAAATTCAGGTCAGCTTGGGGCGGTCGGTGTGAGCGGTATTGCGATTACGGCGATTATGCTGCTTTCGACCATTGAGGACAGTTTTAATTATATTTTTAAAGTTACGCAACCGCGAAGAATCGCAACCAAAATCACTCTTTATTGGACGGTTATTACATTGGGGCCATTGCTTTTGGGAACAGCTTTTTCTATGCGTGGATATTTGTATGCTCTGCAAAAGTTTGTGGATGTTGACGGGATAACTTCAAAATTGTTTTTAAGCTATTTGATACCGCCTTTTAATACCGTTTTGGTATTGGTACTGGTATATATTTTGGTGCCGAATAAAAAGATTAAGGTAAAAAATGCTTTTTGCGGTGCTTTGGTGGCATTGGTTCTGTTTTGGCTGATGCGCAAGGGTTTCGGCTCGTTTGTTATGTCTAATACAACATATTCCACGCTATATGGTGCGTTGGCAATAATTCCGATTTTTTTGGTTTGGATGTATTTGGCTTGGGCGGTAGTTCTCTTTGGTGCAGTTGTTACAGCAGCGATGGAAGAATATGCTTTTGTTGAAAAGAAAAATGTTACAGAAGTTGCTGCTAAAGACAGTAGTCATAAAAAAGAAAAAAAATAGCGCCTGATGTTATAACGACTCTTGCAGAATCGTGGAATGATATTTTGCGGATTGCCGCGCTTCGCTCGCAATGATGTGTTTTTTAATACACTTGTCACCATAATAAAACAAAGTCATCCCTTTTTTTGCTGAAAGCAAAAAATCAAGAGATCTTCGACTTTTTTATTATTCTGAAACAGCGCTGTTGCTCTGAAGTTAAGATTCCTTGACGCACGGACGCTGTTGCGCCGAGCGAGGAATGACATTTATTGTTTTGCGATATCGTCGAAGAGTTTGGTCCATGCTTTGACTACGCTGTCTGGGGAGAAGCGTTTGACATCTTCGATTGCGTTTTTACCCATTTCTATCCGCAAGTCTTTGTCGCGCATAAGTTCGGCCATATATTGTGAAAATTCTTCCAAATTGTTCGCCAAAAAGCCGTTTCTGCCGTGGACAATAAGCTCGTTGACTGCGGGAGCATAAGCAAAGCCGATAGTTGGTAGACCGGCGGCTTGTCCGTCGGCAATGCCCAAGCCAAAACCTTCATATTTGCTTGGAAATGCCTGAAAATCGGCATTTTTATAAACCGAAAGGATATCGGTGGTATAACCTTTGATTATTACGCGGTCTTCAACATTGTAACGGCGGGCAATATCCATAATTTCGGCCTCGTATTGGGGATATTTCTGCAACCCCCAAAATTCTACTACCCAATTGGGAAAATCTTTGGCGATTTTGCCGAATGCTTCTGCTAAAAGGTGTTGCCTTTTGACATCGGGTTCAATTCTGGCAACGTAAATAATTTTTTTCTTCTCGTTTGACAAATCTGTATAGTCTGTTGGGGAGAGTTGTTGCACCATGTTGGGGATGGCAATGGTGTTTTTTGGGGAAAACTCATTGTCTATCAGAGGTGCAAATGAAGATAGCAGAACCTGCCATACAGTAACTTGCTTAAATGTTTTGTGGTGGAACCATCTGAGAGGTTGAATTTCTTTGTGCAAATTTTCAAAATTGGCATCAATCGGGTTGTTTTTATATTTACCCAATATAACATCAGGGACGTTGTGTAGCATCATTACAATCGGGATATTATGCTTTTGGAAAGTGGTAACATTGAACAAGTCTTTGGGAAAATAACAGATTATTACATCGGGTTTTTCTTTTTTTATGATTTTTTTATAACGGAAACAAGCAGGAGTGATTTTGCAACGAGCTTTGTGGTACAGATTTGTTAGATAATTATCGGTTTTACCACTTAAATTTATGAGTTTTACTTTCGGATTAAAAGTTAATTCATTACCTACTTTTTTGTACGTATCGCAAACAACGGTTATTTCATAATCTGGGCGAGATTCTTGCAAGGCGTTGATATATTGTACTAGCCACTTTGTGTTTAAGACATTGCGATTGCGAATGAACATAAGTTTCATGTTTTTTCCCTTATAATGGAGTAAATATTGAGTTTATTTTAAGTGCAGTTAAGCTAAAGTCAATGTCATTTTGTTATTTGGTAACAAAAGAAGCCCGTCTTTTGAGGACGGGCTTTTTAGGTGTTTATTCAAAATTAAAAGTGGTAGGTTAATGAGCCTGCAACTATATGAA